>JBBRXC010000009.1:0-24976 GCA_038248745.1 Peptostreptococcales bacterium
AGTGGATGTATTGTTAGAAAAAATCTGTGCCATTTATGATAATGAAGTGGAAAGGCCGGTTACAGCAGAAGACATTGAAACAATTAATGAAAAAAATAATGAATTTTCATCAAATGGCCTTCGCGTGCTGGCCTTTGCAAGAAGGACCTTGGAAAGCACGAACATCAGCCTTGAGAGTGAGCATAACTTTACTTTTATAGGATTAATTGCAATGGTAGATCCACCAAGAGTAGAGTCCGCAAAAGCTGTTGCAGACTGCAAGCTTGCGGGTATCAAGCCAATCATGATCACCGGCGATCATAAGGTGACCGCCTCAGCGATAGCTAGGGAGATCGGAATTCTTGAAGAAGGGGACCTGGCACTTACAGGCTTGGAACTGAACAAGCTTTCTGATGAAGAGTTGATCAAGCTGCTACCAACTATTTCTGTTTATGCAAGGGTATCGCCGGAACACAAAATAAGAATTGTGGAAATGTGGCAAAGACAGGGACATATTGTGGCAATGACTGGAGACGGGGTGAATGATGCACCTGCTTTAAAGAAAGCCGACATAGGAATAGCGATGGGCATTACGGGTACAGCTGTTTCAAAAGATGCGGCGTCAATGGTATTAACCGATGATAACTTTGCAACCATCGTGAAATCTGTGGAAAATGGAAGAAACATTTATGCGAATATAAAGAACTCTATAAAGTTCCTGTTGTCTGGAAATACATCAGGAATATTAGCGGTACTCTATACGTCGATTTTAGCATTGCCTATGCCTTTTATGGCGGTACATCTTTTGTTTATTAATTTGCTGACAGACAGTCTGCCGGCCATCGCCATCGCCATGGAAAAATCTAGCAATGATTTATTAAAAGAAAAGCCTAGAGACAGTGCAGAATCTATTTTGACAAAAGATTTCTTGTTAGGTGTTGCGGTTCAAGGATCAATTATAGGGATATTTACTTTAGTGGCTTATTATATTGGTTTAGGGACAAGCGCCGCCATGGCCAGCACAATGGCTTTCGCCACTTTATGCTGGGGCAGGTTATGGCATGGGTTTAATTCAAGAAGTAGAAGCTCCTTGTTTAAATTAGGGCTATTTACCAATATGTACAGTGTGGCAGCATTTTTGCTAGGGACAATATTGTTGACTTTGGTCATCGTATTGCCTCCACTTCAAGGATTATTTCTTGTAACGCCACTTGGATTTGAAAACATGATGATTATAGCCGCCTGTGCAGTAGCACCAACCATTATTATTCAAGCTTACAGGTTAATTAGAAAAGAGTAGAAGTTGGATAACTGCTTAAAATGATGCTTAATAAACAAAAAACAATAAAGGGAATACAGAAAAAACACAAAAATAGATATTGCATAAATATCTATTTTTGTGTATAATTATAAGAAAATATACATGAATTGAAAGGTAGGTAATCATGGAAGGGCTATTATATATGGAAGATGGAACCTTTTTTAATGGACGGGGTTTTGGGTTCCAGACGACAAAGGTTGGTGAGTTGGTATTCAATACATCAATGACCGGCTATCAGGAAATACTGACAGATCCCTCTTACAATGGTCAAATAATCAATATGACCTACCCATTAATCGGAAATTATGGCATCAGTGATATTGATAATGAATCAGATGGCATTTATGCCTTTGGGCTTGTGGCTAGGGATGTATGTTTCACCCCCTCAAATCATAGGAGTATAAAAGATATAGACACCTGGCTTCAGGAAAATAAAATCCCCGGCGTCTGGAATCTGGACACGAGAAAAATAACCAAAAAAATCAGAAAAGAAGGAACCATTAAATGTGTAATAAGCACAGAAGGAATTTCTATAGAACAGGCAAAGAGCCTATGCGATAGTACACCGCTTCGTGGAGATTACATGAAATTTACAGGCACTGATACCGTTAGGCATATTCCCGGAGAAGGGAAAAAGGTTGCAGTGCTTGATTTTGGCGTAAAAGAAAATATTCTGAAGGAACTGAATAAAAGAGGGTGTGATCTTTATATTTTCCCTTATCATGCAACGGCTCAAGAAATATTAGCAATGGAACCAGATGGATTATTCCTGACCAATGGACCGGGAGACCCTGAACAAGCGACAGAAGCGATTCTGGAAATAAAAAAAATGATGGGAAAAGTACCAATGTTTGGGATTTGTATGGGGCATCAGGTACTTGCACTTGCTGCCGGAGGGCAGACCTACAAATTGAAATACGGACATAGGGGTGGAAACCATGGCGTCTATGACAAGGACACGGACAAATCACATATAACCGCCCAGAATCATGGCTACGCTGTAAAAGCAGAAAGCGTTATATTAAAAGGAATGGAAATAACCCATATTAATTTAAACGACGGAACGGTTGAAGGAATGAAACATAGAGATTTGCCTATATTTTCAGTACAATATCATCCTGAAGCCTCCCCTGGTCCAAATGACAGCAGTTATTTGTTTGACAAATTTATTGAATCTATGGAAGGGGGCAGGAAATAATGCCTAAAAAAAATCATATCAAAAAAGTTTTAATCATCGGTTCTGGTCCCATCATCATTGGACAGGCGGCAGAATTCGACTATGCAGGAACACAGGCATGTAAGGCGATTAAAGAAGAAGGAATAGAGACTATTCTAGTGAACAGCAATCCTGCAACCATCATGACGGATCAAGGGATTGCGGATATAGTTTATATGGAGCCTCTGACAGTAGAAGCCCTGACGCAAATTCTTGAAAAGGAAAGGCCTGAGGGTCTACTTGCAGGATTTGGGGGCCAGACTGCATTAAATCTTGCAATGGAACTTGATGAAAAGGGCGTATTAAAACGTCTAGGCGTTGAACTTTTAGGTGTAAACAAAGATAGCATAAAAAAAGCGGAAGACAGAGACGAATTTAAAAAATTGATGATTGAAATTGGAGAGCCAATTCCACCCAGCGTTATTGCGACAACCCTGGACGAGTGCAAGATTTTTATACAAACCCAAGGATACCCCGTGATCATTAGACCTGCTTACACGTTAGGCGGTACGGGTGGAGGAATTGCTGACAACGAGGAGGATCTTGAAATTCTTTGTAAAAGAGGAATTGAAAGCAGCACAATCGGTCAAATTCTTATTGAAAAATCAGTTGCAGGTTGGAAGGAAATAGAACTTGAGGTCATAAGAGACAGAAAAGATAACTGCATTATCATCTGCAGCATGGAAAACTTTGATCCGGTTGGGGTACATACGGGAGACAGCATAGTGGTGGCGCCGGTTCAGACGCTTAGAGACGCTGAATACCAAATGCTCCGGAATGCAGCCTTGAAAATCATAAGAAGCCTTCGCATTGAAGGTGGCTGTAATATTCAATATGCGCTTAATCCTGTCACCAGTGAATATATTGTCATCGAAGTGAACCCAAGGGTCAGCAGATCGTCTGCACTGGCGTCAAAGGCGGCAGGCTATCCCATCGCAAAAATCGCAGCGAAAATTGCCATCGGATACAGCTTGGATGAATTAAACAATTATGTGACGAAAACAACAAGTGCCTGCTTTGAACCGACGCTTGATTATTGTGTCGTTAAATTTCCAAAGTGGCCTTTTGATAAGTTTCGTACAGCCTCAAGAAAACTGGGGACGCAAATGAAGGCTACCGGGGAAGTCATGTCTATTGACCGGACTTTTGAAAGCGCCCTCTTAAAAGCAGTTACGTCATTAGAGGTTAAATGCGATGGACTTCGAGTCCCTTACGTGACAAATTTATCCACGCAGAAGCTGATGAAAAAAATCGGCGATTGCGATGATGAAAGAATATTCTGCCTGGCAGAGGCCATGCGAAGAGGCAAAACCATAGAGGAATTACATCAAATTACCAAAATAGATTCATGGTTCTTAAATAAAGTAAAAGGGATAGTTGACATGGAGAACACCCTGAAGACGGAAGAACTCACAGCAGAATTTTTAAGAGAAGTTGAAACAAGAGGATTTACGGATAACGAGATATTGGCATTGTCGGGTGTCTCCAGAGAAGTTCTTCAGGATATGCGTATTTACCATGACATATTTCCTGTTTATAAAGTGGTTGACACTTGTGGTGGGGAATTTGACGCAGCAACGCCTTATTATTATTCATGTTTTGACCAGGAAGATGAGAGCAATATTACTGACAAAAAGAAAATACTGGTTGTTGGCTCGGGTCCCATCCGAATAGGGCAAGGCATCGAATTTGATTATTGTTGTGTACAGGGCGTCTGGGCTATAAAAGATCTGGGTTATGAAGCAATCATTATCAATAATAATCCTGAAACGGTAAGTACTGACTTTGATACGTCAGATAAACTTTATTTTGAAGCACTTCATATCGATGATGTCATGAACGTGATCAAGAAAGAAAGGCCTCAGGGAGTCATCCTTCAGTTTGGGGGACAGACGTCACTAAATCTGGCTGAAAAACTTAATCGAAGAAGTATTAAAATACTGGGCACTTCTAACAAACACATTGATATTGCAGAGGATCGGGAAAAATTCATCGCGCTTCTTGACGAACTTAAAATTCCAACACCTGAGGGAGCGGCGGTCACCAATGAAGAGGAGGCTTTTCAAGCAGTAGCGCTGTTAGGGTATCCTGTTGTTGTCAGACCTTCTTTTGTGATAGGCGGCCGGGGCATGCAGGTTGTCTACGCGGATGATGAATTGAAGAAATACATGAAGGAGGCTGTTGCCATTTCAACAGAACATCCTATATTAATTGACAAATACATTCAGGGCAAGGAAATAGAGGTGGATGCAATTGGTGACGGGGAGGATATCCTTATCCCAGGCATTATGGAGCACATTGAAAGAACCGGCATTCATTCGGGGGACAGCATCGCAGTGTATCCTCCTTTTGATTTAAGTAAAAAGTTGGAAGAGAAATTAGTGAGATATACACGAAAAATATCAAAGGCGTTGAATATTGTTGGCCTTGTAAATATCCAGTATGCCTATGACGGCAAAGAACTTTATGTCATCGAAGTGAACCCTAGAGCCTCAAGAACAGTGCCAATTCTCAGTAAGGTTACAAAAGTGCCAATGATCAAACTTGCTGTTGCAGTCATGCTTGGTCAAAAACTGAAAGATCTAGAATTCGGCACCGGATTATATAAAAAAGCTGAAAAATATGCGGTCAAGGTGCCAGTGTTTTCTAATGCAAAACTTACAGATGTGGATGTTGCCCTTGGCCCTGAAATGAGATCCACTGGAGAGGTTCTTGGCATGGATGAAAATCTGGAAAAAGCAATTTACAAGGGATTCCTTGCAGCGAATATGAACATCCCTGTGGAAGGCGGTGTTTTTGTGGCACTTCGGGATTCTGAAAAGAATGGCAGTACCATTTCCACCATCAGAAAATATAAAAACGCAGGATTTGTGATTTATTCTTCAAAAGAAACAACGAATTTTCTGAATAAAAATGGCATAGAGGCAAAAAACATCAGCTACGAAAAGGCAAAACAATGTATCGGGCAGGAAATTGTCTGTATCATTAACATCCCCAAAATCGGTAACAGAACGGAAAGCGAAGGATTCGCCCTAAGGAGAAAAGCAATCGAGCGGGGGCTGCCAGTATTAACCTGCATGGATACGGCGGATGCCTTTATGACAGCGATCAAATTAAAGCAGGCCGGAACCGGATTAAATTATACAAACCCATTATAAGCATCCGACATTGGGCTTGAAGCCCAATGTCGGATGCTTATAATGGGTTTAAAGCTTGTTTAAACAAGCTTTAAACTTCCATAAAGAAGGGAATTGCAACAAAAAATGGCCTGTGGATTGTTTATCCACAGGCCATTTTTTAAAATTCAAATGATCTATCTAGACAAATGAAAATGATTTATTTTTAACGGGATTATCCACCATGGTAGCCACTCTGTTTAATGTGCCACCAGTCAAAAAACTTTCTTGATTGGCAATGCAACTATCAATCAGCAATTGTCTTGTTTCTTTGGGAATCCAAGCGATATGTGGGGTCAGAATGCAATTTTTGAGACCAATCAAAGGGTTGTTTTTTTTGGGGGGTTCTGAGGAAAGGACATCTGCCGCATAAGCGGAGACTTTCCCTGACTGAATAGCAGCAGACAGATCTTCTTCATGAATCAAACCACCTCTGGCAGTATTTATTATTATAACGCCATCTTTCATTCTGTTTATCAACTCTTTGTTGACAAATTGATAGGTATCATCGTTTAAGGGGCAGTGTAATGATATGACCTCTGATTCCAGGGCGCTTTTGGGATCTAAACTGTAAATATTCAAGTTCATTCCTAGAGCAATGCAGATAGCACCAACTTTTTTCCCTATAGCCCCATATCCAATGATACCCATGGATTTGCCGGCAAGTAAAGAAAGGGGCTTTTTCGTAAAACAAAAGTCTGGTGCATCAACCCATTCTCCATCTTGAATTGCCTGATGATGAATACCTACATGATTTGTAAGTTCAAGAAGAAGTGCTATAGTATGCTGCGCTACGGCGTCCGTAGAGTAGGCAGGAACATTTGCAACGGCTATCCCAAGCTCTTCAGCAGCTTTCACGTCAATATTATTGTAGCCAGTAGCTGCTTGACAAATAAACTTTAAGTTTGGACATTGAAGCATGATCTCTCTGGTGATTTCATTTTTGTTCACAACGATTGCATCTGCATCTTTTATTCTTTCTAATAGTAGGGCATCATTCGGCGTTGTTTCTGTTCTATCATAAACAATATATTCCCCAAATTTGCCGTAAGCTTCCCAGCTTAAATCTCCTGGATTTGCAGTGTAACCATCTATTATTACCGTTTTCATAAATTTAATCCTCCACAATAAATAAGCCTGTTTTCATGTCATTTTACTATATAATCTATGGAAGGTCTATCCCTGTTATGGTATAATTAAAAAATAGTATTGTTAAATATAAAAAAGGAGAAAAATTAAGATGAAATTTGCATTTCTGATGAATATGCCAGGGGAAACTCCAGAGACCTGTTATGGTGAATATAATAACGAAAAGAATCAAAATAGAATAATCGGCATGGAGAAGGAAGTAGTGGAAGATTATATAAAGATTCTCGCTGAAGATGGTTTTGGTAGGGTTGATTTATGTGGGGATTTTACAGAGAGTGACGTGGAAATCCTTACCAAAGCGTCAAATGGGAAAATAAATATAAATTATGCAAAATATTTCCCTGTTGAAATCGAGAAAATGGACAAACTTGAAAGTTTGTTTGAATATGGAATCATCATTTTTGATGATGGTGTTGAGACTACTGAATGGTTGGAAATTTTAAACAAGCAAGGAAATACTTATGTTACCTTTGTTAAAGACATGTGTTGTGCAATGGAAGCAGGGAGAGAACTTGTGAAAAAGGGAGTCGCTTTTATAGAACTGTGTGGCTGGTTTGATTCCGAAAAAACGGAGCAGATGATCAGTGCAATAGACGGTGGAGTTCCAGTAGGGACCTGTGGAAATATCTGATGACAACAATAGAAATATTATTAATTGGCATAGGTCTTTCAATGGATGCTGTGGCGGTTTCAATTACAAATGGAATGGTATATAGAAATACCAGCAAAGGGAAAATTATCGCACAACCTTTATACTTTGCCATATTTCAAGGGATTATGCCCCTTTTAGGAGGAGCCCTTGCGGGAGGATTATTTGCTGCTGCTGTTTCTAAATATTCAGGAATAGTTGTATTCTTGATTTTAGGTGTTATTGGCGGGAAAATGATCAAAGAAGGGTATTCCAAATTAAAAGAAGAAGTTTGCACAAAACCCTTCTTGACTCATAAAATATTGCTATTTCAAGCGATTGCAACTAGTATAGATGCCTTTGCGGTGGGAATTGGACTTGAAATACTAAATGTCGGATTGATTCCGGCTGCATCAGTAATTGCTGTTACAACGGGTGTGTTGGTGGCTGTGGCAATTTTAATTGGGAAAAGATTTGGTGAATACTTAGGATGTAAAGCAGAAATGTTGGGAGGTATTATACTTGTTTTAATAGGTATAAAAGCATTGTTATAAAATACAGGAGCGATATGAGAATGAATGCTTGAACGGTATTAGAATAAATGTAGGAGAAATTTGAGAAAAAACAAAGGAGCAATTTGATAATAAATGGAGGGGAAAAATGAGAATAGATAATAGAGAGAATGATCAATTACGAAATATTACTATAACTAACAATTATTTGATGAGCCCGCAAGGTTCGGTGCTTATTGAAATGGGAAATACAAAAGTGATTTGCACGGCATCCGTTGAAGAGAGTACGGCAAGACATTTAAAAGGAACAGGACAAGGCTGGGTGACGGCGGAATACGGGATGATACCAGGATCAACGGGAACCAGAAAAAGAAGAGATGTGGGGAAGGTTGATGGACGAACAGTTGAGATTCAAAGATTAATCGGCAGATCCTTGAGAGCAGTTGTTGATATGAAATTACTTGGGGAAAGAACAATCTGGATTGATTGCGATGTCATACAGGCAGACGGGGGGACAAGGACGGCCTCTATAACTGGATCATTCATTGCCATGGTAGAAGCAATGAAATGGATGAAAAAGGAAGGAATGATCAAAGAGCTTCCTGTAAAGAATTTTGTTTCAGCTATCAGCGTAGGAATCGTTGAAGAGGAACCAATGCTGGATCTTTGCTATTATGAGGATGCTGCTGCGCAAGTGGATATGAATCTTGTCATGACAGATAAGGGAGAATATGTTGAAATCCAGGGAACTGGAGAAGAGTCCACTTTTTCGGAAGCGCAGTTGGCAATACTTTTGGCGCTTGGAAAAAAAGGCTGTAGTCAGCTATTTGAAGACCAAAAGAAAATTACTGGAGACCTTATATAAAAATAAACCAGTTATAAAAATAAACTAACGAAGGAGAGTGGAAATGGGAATCATTGTTGCGGCATCACAAAATAAGCATAAAATAAGAGAAATTGAAGAGATCACAAAGGAATTTGGGTTGTTTATTGTCTCGAGGGATGAAGCTGGCGTGCCTGATGTTGAAATAGTAGAAGATGGTGAAACATTTGAAACCAATTCTTATAAAAAAGCCTATGAAGTAATGAAGCTCTGCGGAGAAGTTACAATAGCAGATGATTCTGGGCTGGAGGTTGATTACCTGGACGGTGATCCTGGTGTTCTCTCTGCTAGATTTGCTGGAGAAGATGCGAATGACAAAAAAAACAATGCAAAACTGCTAGGCCTACTTGAAGGCGTTCCAATGGAAAAACGTTCAGGAAGGTTCGTATCAGTTATTACCATTGTATACCCTGATGGAACGAATGTTGTTGCCAGAGGTGAGGTTGAGGGGCACATTGCGTTTGAGGAAAGTGGAGAAAATGGGTTTGGATATGATTCGTTGTTTATTCCAGCCGGTTATGATAAAACTTTTGGCAATTTCTCGCCAGAAAATAAAAACAAAATCAGTCACCGGGCGAAGGCGCTTGTTAAGCTTAGGAAATTACTGATCGAAAGCGACAAGAAACATCTGGAAAACAGCGAAATTAAATAGAACGGAAAGAATGGAAAGAATGGAACAGGTAAAAAATAAATGACAAGAAAAAGACCGTTAAAAATCATCCTATTGATTATCAAGGAACTCAAAGATCCTTATTTTCAAGGATTTGCTGCACAGATAGCCTTTTATTTCTTGCTGTCTGTTATCCCTATACTCATTTTGCTTTCTCAAATGCTGGCATTTTTCTCTTTGTCTTTTGACTCACTAGGAGTATTAATAGAACAATATGCCTCCTTGGAAGTATCAGAACTGATAGGCGATTTTGTTTCCTATAAACCTACGGGAACGATGAATGTCATATTTGTATTGGTTTCCCTGTGGGCAGCCTCTAAAGCCCAGTTTTTTCTGGGAAAGATTGCCAACTATTCCATTACTGGAGAACCTTCGGGGAGAGGGTATTTTAGAGAAAGAATGAGGGCAATTCAAACGATTGTTCTCACCATGTTCACCATTGTATTTTCATTAATAATAATAGTATACGGGGAACTGATTATAAGAATAGTTCTAGATACTCTTCTAGAACTATTCAACATACAATATTCAATTAAAGATTTTTGGTTGTTAATCAGATGGCCGATTGCTTTGACGTTATATTTTTTAATGGTAACTTACAATTATTATGTATTGCCTACAAAGAAGGTGAAAATAAGAGAAGTGCTGCCTGGAAGTATTTTCGCGGCGGTCTCCATCTTGCTGGTGACAACTGTTTATAGCTATTATACAAACAGTGTAGCGAATTACTCACTGCTTTATGGTTCTCTGGCCTCACTTGTCGCAATTATGATTTGGTTTTACCTGTTGGGATGGACACTGGGCCTTGGTGTAATGCTGAATAAGGCATGGCGTGAAACCAGTTATAAGTCGTAAAAAAATTCGAGGGCATCAGGTTGGCGCACATGCGCCTATTTTAAAACCCGAACTGAAATGATTCCATCCATTGTAAGTTTGGATATTAAATCCGCCTCATCGATATCAGAAAAAATATCGACCAAAGTGTAAGCAAAATCGCCTTTACTTTTATTTAATAAGTCTTCAATATTAATTTTTGATGCAGAAAGTATTCCTGTGATGTTACCAATAACACCAGGAATGTTTTTGTTTAAAATACATATTCTTTGAACGGTGCCGGAAACAAAGGGTCCCAATGAAGCATTAGGGAAATTCACGGAATTTGTTATATTGCCATTTTCAAGATAATCAATTATTTCTTCCGTTGCCATGATGGCACAGTTGTCCTCAGCCTCTTCGGTTGAAGCCCCAAGATGTGGGATTGTAATGATATTTTTTTTATCGATTAAATTATCATTCGGGAAATCAGTGATGTATTTTCCTACTTTACCTGAATCAATGGCCTCAAGTAAATCAAGATCGTTTACAAGATTGTCTCTTGAAAAATTAAGTAAGACAATACCGTCTTTCATTTGCGCAAAGAGTTCTTTGTTCAGCATCCCTTTTGTTTCAGTAATGGAGGGCACATGAATGGTGATATAGTCACACTTAGGCAATAGTTCATCAAGCGTTTTGATAATGGCCACTGTATTTGACAATTCATGGGCGGCCTTCCAGCTTATAAAAGGATCGTATCCAAAAACTTTCATGCCTAAGGCTTCAGCAGAGTTGGCAACTGCGACCCCTATTGCGCCAAGACCTATTACGCCTAATGTTTTTCCTTTGATTTCTGTCCCTGCAAACTGACCCTTGCCTTTTTCCACAGATTTACTGATATTATCAGTCAACGAACAGGCCCAATTTATTCCGGAATAAAGATTTCTTGCTGATAATAAAAGTCCAGCCAGAACAAGTTCTTTCACCGCATTGGAATTTGCTCCTGGTGTATTGAAAACGACAATCCCTTCTGCAGCACATCTTGCCAGTGGAATATTATTTACGCCAGCCCCAGCTCTTGCAATGGCAAGCAGATTTTCGGAAAACTTCATTTCCAACATATCTTGACTTCGAACTAAAACACCTACGGCTTCTTCGACATTGTCAGTAATAGAATACTTATCATTAAAGCAGCTAAGACCTGCCGGAGATATTTTATTCAATGTTGCTATTTTATACATATTGTTCTCCTTCAAACTTGTGAAATAATAAATTAATACCGATTATACCACTTTACTCAAATGTAGTAAAGTGGTATAATGCTTACTTATAGAATTAATTAAAAGAGGTGAAAAATATGAACAAAACAAATAACAGATTATTCAACTTTTCAGCAGGTCCATCCATGCTGCCACTTGATGTCATGGAAAATATCGCCGCAGAACTTACGGACTACAATGGTTGTGGGCAATCAGTAATGGAAATGAGCCATCGATCGGCAGAGTTTGAAAAAATTATTGGTGATGCAGAAAAAAATTTAAGAGAAATAATGAATATCCCAGACAATTATAAAGTTATTTTTGTACAGGGTGGAGGTACTCTTCAATTTGCAATGGTACCACTGAACCTTTTTAGAAGCGCCAAAAAGGCAGATTACATTTTAACTGGTGCTTGGGCAAAAAAGGCGGCAGAGGAAGCTAAGAAATTCGGGGATGTTAAAATAGTTGCGTCTTCAGAACCTGATAATTTCACTTATATTCCTCAGGTTACCAAGGAAGAATTTAGGGCAGATGCAGAATATGTTCACATTACTTTAAACAATACCATTTATGGGACGAAATTCTCTTATATACCAGAAACAGGAGATATCCCATTGGTTGCAGACATGTCATCTTGCATTTTATCAGAGGAAATAGATGTAACAAAATTTGGGCTTATCTATGCTGGCGCCCAAAAAAATATTGGCCCGGCCGGCGTGACAATTGTTATTATCAAAGAAGATCTTCTGGGATTCGCACCAAAGGAAATCCCAACCTATCTGGATTACAAAATACATACTGATAATGGCTCTATGTATAATACACCTCCTTGTTTTGGCGTATATGTTGCTGGTGAAGTTTTCAAAAAGATAAAGGCAACGGGGGGCGTCGCTGCTATGGAGAAACTCAATAAAGTAAAAGCGGAAATGCTTTATGACTATATTGATCAAAGCAGTTTATATAGTTGCCCGGTTTCCAAAAGAGACCGTTCTTTGATGAACGTGGTATTTGTTACGGGAGACAATGACCTTGATAAGAAATTTACTGCAGAATCAAAAGCAGCAGGGCTTATCAATTTAGCAGGGCACCGGTCCATCGGCGGAATGAGAGCAAGCATATACAACGCCATGCCATTGGCAGGTGTTGAGAAATTAATAGACTTCATGAAAAAATTTGAAGTGGAAAATAAATAGGAGAATTTCAAGAATGAAATATTTAATAGTTGTTCCTGATGGTGCGGGAGATGAGCCGATCGCAAAGCTTGATGGGAAAACCCCGCTACAGATGGCGAAAATGCCTATCACGGATTGGCTTGCTGAACGGGGCCTAGTAGGAATGGTAAAAACGATTCCGGATGGGATCTCGCCTGGGAGCGATGCAGCAAATCTTTCAGTGATGGGGTACGACCCTGCAAAATTCCTAACAGGAAGATCTCCGTTAGAAGCTGCCAGTATGGGAATAGAAATGCTTGATACGGATGTCGCCTTCCGGACCAACCTAATCACCTTAACTGGTGAGGGTAATGGTGAGGGTAATGGTAATGGTGAGTATGAGGAATTGATTATAACAGACCATAGTGCGGGGGATATTTCAACGGAAGAGGCGGACCAGTTAATAAAGACTGTACAGGATAAATTCGGCAATGAAAAAATAGCATTTTATACAGGCGTCAGTTATAGACATTGTATGATTGTGAAAGATGGAGAAACTAGCTACGAGCTTACGCCTCCTCATGATGTGCTAACAAGAAGAGTAGGGGATTATTTGCCGAAGGGAGAAGGGGCTGACTTTATTACGAAAATGATGAAGGAAAGCTATGAACTTCTAAAAAATCATCCTGTAAATCAGGCAAGAATGAACAAGGGACTGAATCCGGCAAATACAATTTGGATATGGGGACAAGGGAAAAAACCTGCGCTTTCATCTTTTTACGATAAATATAAAATAAGGGGCACTGCGATCTCTGCAGTAGACTTAATTAAGGGAATTGCAATTTGTGCAGGTTTGAATACCGTTGATGTGGCTGGTGCCACAGGGACCATTCATACTAATTTTGAAGGAAAAGCAAAAGCGGCCATTAACGAGTTTGAAGCAGGAAAAGATTTTGTTTATCTGCATCTTGAAGCGCCTGATGAGTGCTCTCATCAAGCAGATTTGGCAGGTAAAATTAGATCTCTAGAAATAATCGATGAGAAGGTGATAAAACCTCTTATTGAATATTTCAGATCAATGGATGAAGATTTTAGAGTTTTAATTGTTCCTGACCATAGAACGCCAATTTCATTAAGAACGCATACTTCAGATCCTGTTCCTTTTGTTCTGTACAGTAGCAAGAGCGAGGGCGCAGTAAATCAGAAGAATTCTTTCGATGAAGTTTCAGGAGCGACAGGCATGTATTTCGACAGTGGGTTTTCCTTGGCAAATTACTTTTTTGCTAGATAGAAGACAGATAAATAAATGAATAAATAATAAAACAGATGCATAAATAATAAAACAGATGCAAAAATAATAAAAAAGGGAAAAAATGAAAAATATAATCTACATATTAATAGTAACGCTTGTCATTTCATGTGTGCCAAACCAGTATGTTTACGCAGAAACTGGGACGCCGCAAATTACAGCACAAGCAGGAGTCGTTATCGACGCAGACACTGGCCTGGTATTGTTTGACAAGAACAAAGATCAACAATTGGAACCTGCCAGTACAACAAAGGTGATGACAGCACTTTTGGCACTAGAAAATTTAGACATGAAGCAGGCCGTAACCATTGATGAAGAAACTTCCTTTACAGAAGGTAGCCGGATCTATCTTCTTGAAGGAGAAAAGGTTACGGTAGAAGATATTATGTACGCATTGCTTTTAGAATCTGCAAATGATGCAGCCGTAGCAATCGCTAAAGAAGTATCGGGATCAGTAGATGAATTCGCGAAGCTGATGAACAAGAGGGCAAAGGAAATAGGAGCCAAAAATACGAATTTTGTGAATCCTCATGGGCTCCATGCAGAGGGACACGTTTCCACCGCTTATGATATGGCATTGATTGCACAAGAAGCGATGAAAAATAAAGATTTCAGAGCATTTATACTGACTTATAGGTATGTCATCGAGGAAACGAATAAACAGCCAACCAGATTTTTATATAATACCAACAGGCTTATTTATGACGAAAAGACGAAAGTTGATGCAAACGGTGTTTTAAGACCAGCCAAGTATGACGGGGCTACTGGCATTAAAACTGGATATACACCTGAAGCAGGGGGATGCCTTATTTCAGGCGCGGAAAGAGATGGCAATGAGTTTATTGCTGTAATTCTAAAATCAACGGATCTAGGGAGATTTGGAGATGGCATTGCTTTGTTGGATTTTGCGTTTGCCAAATACAAATCGGTTATGGCGATAAAAGTCGGAACGGATATGGGAACCATTAAGGTAAAAAATGGCGAGAAAAACAAGGTTGCATTGGTGGTTGAGAGAAACGGAGGCGTAACTTTGCCAAAAGAAGCCTCTGAAGATATTGTAAACAAAAAAACGGTAATCCCTAAAAGTGTAAAGGCGCCCATTAAAAAAGGACAGCAAATAGGGGTTGTAGAAATTTATGAAGGAGATGTTCTCAGAGACAAGGTGCCAATTGTAGCAACGGAAGCCATTGAAAAAGGCACGTTTTTATCTTTTTTTGGCATAGAAGACAAAATAGCTTTTAAAATTATATTTGCTCTTAAAATAATTGGTGGGATTCTTGGGATGCTAATTTTACTGATAGTGGTATATATTTTGTACAAGAAAAATCAAATAAAAAGGAAACGGGCAAAAAGAAGGAAGCAAATAAATAAAATGGCAAAGGAAAGACATGTTCGATATTAAAGAAAACCTGAAAGAGCTCCCGGATAAACCGGGAGTTTATATGCACAAAGATAAGCTGGGGCAAGTTATTTATGTGGGGAAAGCATCTTCATTAAAAAATAGAGTGCGCCAGTATTTTCAATCTTCTAGAAATATGGATGCCAAAGTCAGAGCGATGGTTTCTCATATTGAGGAATTTGAATATATTACAACGGCAACAGAAATGGAAGCATTGATACTGGAATGCACCTTGATAAAAAAATATATGCCTAAGTATAATGTATTGCTGCGGGATGATAAAACCTATCCCTACATAAAAATAACTATGTCTGAAGAATTCCCTAGACTTATAAAAACAAGAAAAATAGAAAAGGATGGGGCCAAGTATTTTGGACCTTATACGGATGTTTCTTCTGTAAATCAAATTATTGAGCTACTGAACAGCATTCTAAAATTGAAGAGGTGTTCAAATAAAATTTTCCCGGAAGGATTTAAGCCTTGTCTCAATTTTCATATAAATCAATGCAAAGGCGTCTGCATCTGGAACATCAACAGGGAAGAATACCGGAAAAGCATAAATGAAGCGATTAATTTTTTAAACGGAAAAAGCAAACCGCTGACAGATTATTTGAAAATGAAGATGGAAGAAGAGGCTGACAAACTTAATTACGAGGGTGCGGCAGAATACAGGGATTATATCAACGCGATCATCAGTTTGAACCAGAAACAGAATGTAGTGATTCTCGGGGCAAAGGATATGGATGTGATCACTATTTTAAAGGGAGAAAAGGAGTACTACGCCGTACTGTTTTTTGTGAGAGAAGGCAAGCTATCCGGCAGAGAAACTTATCACCTGCAAACAAATCCTGAAGATGAACCTTGTGAAATGACGCGAGCATTCATTGAGCAGTATTACACAGAGGTCCCACAAATTCCAAATGAAATACTTGTTCAATATGAAATTGAAGACAAGCCGTTGGTTGAAGAATTTTTGACAACGATTTCCGGAAAAAGAATTAGGATTACCATGCCGGTGCGGGGTGAAAAAAAGGCTATGCTAGAACTTGTGAAAAAGGATGTCATAGAAATGGGTAAAAGCATTGACGCAAAGGCCTTCAACCAAAAGGAGAGAGAAATTTCAATCAAAAAAGAAATGGAGGAGTTAATCAATGAGTATAATAGTTTTAATATCAGTGGTAGCGTTGGCAATCATCGCAGTGGTTCTGGTGACGGTGTTGAAATAATTCCGCACAACTGCGGCGATGATAATGTTGAAAATAATAGGAATTATCGAATTGAGGCATATGACATATCAAATATCAATGGGGTCGACTCTGTGGGCGCAATGGTGGTATTTGAGGGTGCCAAAGCTATAAAAAAAGATTATAGGCGTTTTAAAATTCGAACAGTTGAAGGACCAAATGATTACGGAAGCCTTCAGGAAGTCATATACAGAAGATTTAATAGAGCACTGTCTGGAGACCCAGGGTTCTCAAAAATACCAGACATTCTTTTCATTGATGGAGGAATTGGGCAGGTTTCAGTAGTCCTTAAAATGTTAAAGGCCATGAATATCAACCTTCCTGTATTTGGTATGGCGAAGGATGAAAGCCATCGAACAAGAGGATTGGTTTATATAACAGATCTGGATTCCGGCGAAAGCCGCCGCGAAATTCCATTAAAAGAGAAGCCCTTGCTTTTTAAATATGTGGGGACGATACAAGAGGAAGTGCATCGGTTTGCCATTGATTATCATAGAGGACTTCGAGGGAAAAGACTTGAAATTTCGGTTCTTGATGAAATACAGGGGATTGGGAAGATAAAAAGAAACGTTTTGCTGTCTCAGTTTGGGAGTATTGGCGCGATAAAAAATGCGAAAATAGAGGAGCTTGCAGCTGTGAAGGGAATCAGCAAGAAAGAAGCGGAAAATATAGTCAAATTTTTTCATTGATATAGGGCAGGATAAATGGTATAGTGTAAGTTACAATAAGTAAAACAAAATGGAGGTGAATTAAATGACAGAAAAAGAAGCATGCAATACTGGTAATTACGATGACATACTAGAATGCGTATCAGAAGATGAAGTAGAAGAAGGTGAAACAGATTTCATCACTTTAGAATTCGATGATGGAGTTGAAGTGGAATGTGAAATTATGGGTGTTTTCGATTGCGAAGGAAAAGAGTATATTGCTTTAATACCAGGAGACGGAACAGACGATGTTTACCTTTACGGCTATAAAGAAGTTGGCGAAGACGAATTCGAATTAGTTGATATCGATGATGATAAAGAGTTCGAAAAGGTTGCCGGGGAATTTGAAAAAATTTCTGTAGATGAAGAATAATAGCAAACAATAAATATCAAAAAACGTCAAAAAACATAAAAATATGACTTGCTGTCATGCAGCGAGTCATATTTTTTAGTTCTTAGATATTCTCTTAGAAAATAGTAATCCTAGTATTTGGAATTCCTGATAAAGGCAATCCCTAAAATAGCACAAACTATAATCCCTGTAACATAAAATGATTCCATTTCCTTTGTAAGAAGTGTAATTAAAAAATATACAGAACCCAATAAAAAAACAATGCCAACAGTCAATTTTGATTTATCTCTCATCATTACCTCCAACAAGTCAAACCAGTAAGTGGTTAAGTCCCTATATTATAAAAGTAATTGTAATTTTTGTCAAACTAGAGTAAAGTATTATCTGTATGTAAGATATAAATGGAGGAATAAAATGAAAAAATATGATATTATTGTTGCCGGCGCTGGAGCAAGTGGCGTTTTTTTAACCTATGAGTTAACGAGATTAAACAATAAGGCAAAGATACTTATGATAGACAGGGGTGCACCCCTTGAAAAACGTCAGTGCCCGATTAAGATGGGTTTGGTTCCCACATGCATCATGTGTGATCCATGCCATATTATGAATGGTTACGGGGGAGCAGGCACTCTTTCTGACGGTAAATATAATATTACAACCCAGTTTGGTGGAGATCTTCATGCTTACGTTGGCAGAGAAGAAGCTTTGGCCTTGATGGAATATGTAGATGAAGTTCTATGCGCAATGGGTGGCGCGGATGCCAAATTGTATTCCACGGCCAATTCGAATTTGAAAACCGTTGCATTGAGAAATAATCTTCATTTACTGGATGCAAAAGTGAGGCACCTTGGAACAGATAGGAATGTATTGATTCTTAAAAGAATTTTTGACTATATTGATGAAAGAATCGACACTGAATTCGGCGTTACCCTTGAAGCTGTAGAGAAACTTGAAGATGGTACTTTTGAGATTACCAGTAACAAAGGGGAAAAATATCAGTGCAAGGACCTGGTCCTTGCCGCAGGAAGATCTGGTTCAAAGTGGATTGGAGAAATCTGTGATAATTTTGGGATTAAACAGAAGAAAAACAGAGTAGATATCGGTGTGCGTGTTGAATTGCCTGCTGAAGTGTTTAAGCATATTACCGATGATGTATATGAAAGTAAAATTGTTTATAAGACAGATAAATACAATGACATGGTAAGAACTTTTTGCATGAACCCTTACGGTGAAGTGGTAACAGAAAACACAAATGGTATTGTAACTGTTAATGGGCATAGCTATTCTGATCCGAAACTTCATACCGAAAATACCAATTTCGCGTTACTCGTATCCAATAAATTTACGGAGCCTTTTGAGGACAGTAATGAATATGGCGAGTCGATTGCGAGACTTTCAAATATGCTTGGAGGAGGTGTTCTTCTTCAACGATTTGGAGATTTGGTCAAGGGAAGAAGAAGTAGCGAACGAAGAATGGAGAAGTGTTTTACAAGACCGACCTTGAAGGCGACGCCTGGCGACCTGAGCCTAGTGATTCCAAAGAGACAGCTTGATAACATTATAGAAATGATTTATGCGTTGGATAAAATAGCTCCTGGCACAGCAAATGAAGATACCCTGCTTTATGGTGTGGAAGTGAAATTCTACAATTCTAAAGTCGATGTTGACAAAAATCTGGAAACGGCAGTGAAAGGCCTTTATGCTTTAGGAGACGGATCTGGGGTTACCCATTCTCTTTCTCAAGCATCCGCTAGCGGCATCCATGTGGGCAGAATATTGGCTCGTAAATATGCCGAAACTGGAGAAGCAACGGAAAAATAACAACGCAATAATTAGGAGAATAAAACATGCAGGCATTAAAAGATAAAATAATGAGTGAAGGTCAAGCAATAGGTAGTGAAATCATTAAAGTGGATGGATTTCTGAATCATAGAATAGATGTAGCCTTTATGGAAGAACTAGGGAAAGAATTTAAGATCAGGTTTCATGATGTATCCATCAATAAAGTGCTTACTGTAGAAGCAAGCGGAATAATCGTTGCAGCAATGACTGCAAAAGAGTTTGGGAATGTTCCGGTAGTATTTGCAAAAAAAATGGCCCCTAATACGATGGTAGATGGGTTTTACGGAGCCGATGTAAAATCATTCACAAAAGGCATTGTCTCAACGATATGTGTGGCAAAGAAATACTTGGATGCGGAAGACAGGGTGCTGATTATTGATGATTTTCTAGCGCATGGCGAGGCCGCCTTAGGGCTTGCAAATCTTGTGGAACAGGCGGGGGGCAAGGTGGTTGGCATCGGGGCAGTGATAGAAAAAGAATTCCAGGGGGGCAGCCAAAAGTTAAGAGAAAAGGGCTATGTGGTGGAATCTTTGGTGGTGGTAACAAAAATCGAAAACGGCAAAATAAATTTTAAATAAACTTTAAATTAACACAAAATTAATTTTAAATAAACCTTGAACCGACGTAATTAAAAACACGTACAATAAAACATAAATGTTAGAACAAAGTTCGTCAATACACGAACTTTGTTTTTTTTATTTGTCGAAAAATTGGGTTTTGCGCTAAAAAGTGTTTACGGTAATGGTTTGTGGGATTATAATGAAATAGTTAAAAATATTAATTTATTTACTTTTTAGAAGGAAGAACAAAGGAGAGTACAAGAATGAAAAAATTATTATCGGCATTATTGATTCTTGCGATGGTATTCGGATTGGCGGCCTGTGGCGGCACTGAACCTGAACCAACAACTGATGCCCCTGAACTGACAGTGGGATTTATTTACATTGGAACTAAAAATGATGGCGGATTTACACAGGCACATCATGAAGGAACGATGGCTATGGAAAAATATTTTGATGGCAAAGTGGATACAATTATTAAGGAAGGCGTAAGTGACGCAGATAAACAGGCGACGAAAGAAGCTGCCCTTGGTATGATTGACCAGGGCGCAACAGTAATCGTTGCATGTAGCTTTGGATTTATGGATGCGCTTGATGAACTTGCAAATGATCCTGAGTATGCGGACATTAAATTCCTTCATTTCTCAGGATTTAAAATGAATGACACGAACTTTGGAAATTATTTTGGCGCAACAGAAGAACCTAGATATTTGACAGGTATTGTTGCTGGCATGCAGACAGAATCCAATATTCTTGGTTATGTAGCTGCATTCCCTTATACAGAAGTTCAAATTGGCATCAACGCGTTTACATTGGGCGCGCAGTCTGTTAATCCTGATGTTGAAGTAAAAGTAGTTTATATCAACAGCTGGTACGATCCTGCGCAGGAAAAAGCGGCTGCTGAAGCACTGCTTGCACAGGGTGCTGACGTGATTACTCAGCATTGTGATACAACTGGACCTCAGGTTGCGGCAGCAGAAAAGGGCGTTTTTGCAATCGGATATAACATGGATAATAGTGCAGTTGTTCCAGAATCATTCCTGACAGCAGCTATATGGCATCATGAAAAATTCCTTATCCCAACCATTGAAGCAATCATGGCGGGGACATGGACACCTGAATCTTATTACGGAACAATGGCTGATGGATATGTAGACTTGGCACCAATGACGGATCTAGTACCTGCAGAAACGCAAGCAGCTGTGAATGAAGTGAAGGCTAAGATTGAAGCGGGAGAATTCCCAATCTTTGTTGGACCGATCTATGATAATGCAGGAAACTTGGTTGTTAAAGAAGGCGAGACTTTAGACAGAGATGGAATATGGAAGACCAATTATCTTGTAAAAGGCGTTACAGCTGTTCAGTAAATAATATTAATAATCAAATATAAAATCCAAACACAAACCTGTGGACATTATGATATAATAATGTCCGCAGGTTAATTTTCTTAAATAGTAATTTTGGAGGAACTTATGCAAGATAATATTGCAATTCAAATGAACCACATCTCAAAAATCTTTGGTTCAGTGAAAGCCAATGAAGATGTAAATTTAACAGTTGTAAATGGAGAAGTGCACGCGTTGCTTGGAGAAAACGGCGCTGGCAAAAGTACGCTGATGAATATGCTTTCAGGAATTTACAGCCCGGATGGCGGTTCCATCTCTATTTATGGAAAAGAAGTCAGGTTTTCATCGCCCAAGGACTCCATTCAAATGGGAATCGGTATGATTCATCAGCATTTTAAATTGGTTGATGTACTGACGGCCAAGGAAAATATTATACTTGGACAAAAGGGCAGATTTTTTTCAAAGGGAAAAGAACTGACAAAGAAAGTAAGAGAAATATCAGACAATTATGGTCTTGACATTGATCCGGATAAAAAAGTGTATGATATGTCGGTAGGTGAAAAACAGACGCTGGAAATCATAAAGGTACTTTTCAGGGGTGCCAAAATATTAATATTAGATGAGCCAACAGCAGTACTGACGCCTCAGGAAATCAAGAGGTTGTTCAAAATACTGAATAATATGAAAGAAAAGGGCTGCGCAGTCGTTATCATCACGCACAAATTAAACGAAGTAATGGAAATAAGCGACAGGGTGACCGTTCTTAGAAAAGGAAATTCAATAGGAACGGTGGAAACTGGAAAAGTTGATATTTCTAATCTGATTGAAATGATGGTAGGAAAAAAGGTAGATCTTGCTATCAAAAAAGAAATTTATGAAAATAAAATTCCGTTGCTTGATGTAGATAATGTGTCAGTTATTGATAAAGAGAAGAAGTCGTCCATCGATCAACTCAGCTTCACCTTATATGGTGGCGAAATCCTTGGTGTGGCAGGGGTTGCAGGGAGTGGACAAAAGGAACTTTGCGAAACCATTGCTGGCCTGACACATGCAGATAAAGGAAGAATCTTTTTTGACGGTGGCAATATCGTGGGGAAGACACCAAGGGATATTATAAAGCTTGGTATACGAATGGGATTTATTCCTGAAGACCGCCTGGGTATGGGGTTGGTTGGAAATATGGATATCGTCCATAATCTGATACTAAAGGATTATCAGAACCAACCGGGAATCTTTTTAAAAAGAGGACCTTGTATTGAGAAGGCAATTAAAATTGTTGAAAAACTTGATATTTCGACGCCGAACATATATACCCCTGTAAAAAAACTTTCCGGAGGCAATATCCAAAAAGTATTACTTGGAAGAGAAATAGATGCAGCGCCAAGAGTTCTTATTACAGCATATGCAGTGAGAGGGCTTGATATTGGGGCTTCCTATAAGATTTATGATTTGCTGAATGAACAAAAGGCCCGAGGGGTAGGGGTTCTGTTTATTGGAGAAGACATTGACGTATTGATGGATCTTTGCGACAGAATCATTGTGTTGTGCGGTGGAAAGCTGACCGGCATTGTGGACCCGTCGCAAGTGACGAAGGAAGACATCGGGTTGCTTATGACAGGTGGGATTATAGACAGGAGGTCGGCGGAACATGAACTTCATAAAAATTACTAAAAGAGATGATTTGCCGACAAACAAGGCCATCCTAATAAGAGGAACAGCTATTCTGCTTTCTCTTGTTTGCGCCGGCCTGGTCATGCTTGTTTTTAAGCTGGATCCAATAAAAATTTATGCTGAAATCATCAATGGGTCCCTTGGCAGCGAAATGAGAATAAAACAAACGATTATAAAAGCCGTTCCGTTGATTGTCACCTCTCTTGGCATACTGGTTGCTTTTAAGATGAAATTCTGGAACATAGGTGGAGAAGGCCAGATTGTCATGGGGGCCATGGCAGCGTCCTTTGTGGCGTTGAATTTTGGAGAGTTGCCGAAGCCTATTCTTTTACCTTTTATGGCAGTGGCGGCAATGATTGCCGGTGGATTCTGGGCATTTATTCCTGCTTATTTTAAGGCAAAAATGGGAACAAATGAGACCATATTCACGCTGATGATGAATTACATCGCCATCAAATTTGTTACCTATTTACAGTACGGTCCATGGAAAGATCCTGCAGCCAAAGGGTTTCCAAAGATTGCCCAATTTAGTGATAACGCTGTACTTCCTAGTATGTTTGGACTTCATACGGGGTGGATTATCGCGTTGGTGTTGGTGGTAATTGTGTACTTTTTTATCAATCATACAAAAAAAGGATACGAAATTACCGTAGTTGGTGAAAGTGTTGAAACTGCCAGGTATGCTGGCATGAATATAAAAGTGATTATTATCACAGCCATGTTTATATCTGGGGGGCTTTGTGGACTGACTGGTATGATACAGGCGTCCGCGATAGAAAGAACTTTAACATTTGGGATTTCTATGGGTTATGGCTTCACAGCAATTATTACAACCTGGCTAGCTAGATTAAAGCCTGTCGCAGTGCTGTTTGTCTGCTTCCTGTTTGCCATGCTGATTCAAGGGGGTGCTTATCTGCAAATTGCCATGAATGTGCCTGAATCAGTTGCTAGCATCGTGCAGGGAAGTGTGCTGTTTTTTATACTAGGTAGTGATTTTTTCATTCAATATAAAGTAGGCATCAAATCTGGGAGAAAGAAAATCATCACAGACGATAAGGGGGTTGCATAATGGAGATATTTTTGGCAGCAGCTGTTGTGGCTGGAACGCCGCTTTTGTTTGCAACTGTAGGAGAATTAATAACGGAAAAATCCGGGAGTTTGAATCTTGGCGTTGAAGGGATGATGCTGATGGGAGCCTGCATAGGATTTTTGGTAGGTCTTTCGACGGGAAACCCGTTACTCGCCCTTGGGGGTGCTGCGCTGGCGGGGGCAGGCGGTGCGTTTATATTTGCCCTTATTACTGTAACGTTGAGGGCCAATCAAGTGGTGACAGGACTGACGCTAACAATATTTGGCGCAGGTTTTTCCAGATTTGTCGGTCAGAATATGGTAGGCGCGGTAATCCCGGCTGAATTGAGAATGAGCTTTGCAAAAATTAGCATTCCACTGTTGTCTGATATCCCCTTCTTAGGGCCGGTTTTTTTCAGGCAAGATCCTTTCGTATATTTTGGCTATGTGATTGTAATACTTTCAACAATATATTTGTTTAAAACGCGTATTGGTTTAAATATGAGAGCAGTTGGAGAAAACGCAGCGGCAGCAGATGCTTCTGGCATCAATGTTTCCCTTTACAAATATGTACATATTATTTTAGGTGGTGCCTTTTGCGGGTTGGGCGGAGCGTATCTTTCCCTTGTGACCGTACCCATCTGGCAGGTAGACGTGGTAGGAGGAAGAGGCTGGATTGCCGTTGCACTGGTAATATTTGCTGCATGGAATCCAATTAAGG
>JBBRXC010000010.1:0-22474 GCA_038248745.1 Peptostreptococcales bacterium
AGGCAATTGGCGCGTAGCAGCAGATGTCGGTAACTAAAGGATGCATATTTAAGGACCGCCTCATACAGAGCCGGTCCTTGATTTTTGACTCTCGATTGACATGCTGTTTATTCTAAGATTTTTGAAGTTTAGACGTATCTGCTATTGAGTCAAGAGGTCAATCCCCCTGTCCACAATATACGAATGCGCTGATTTTAGTGATCTGTTCAAAGGTCGGATAATGGGTACAGCTACAGAGTGGGAATAGTATAGTAAAACCCTACAAGCCTTATTAATACAAGGTTTGTAGGGTTTGTTTTTGTCTTGTGATACTAAAATGCAACTACTTTACATGAGGGTCGATTTTCTTGAAATAGACTCTAGCTGCTCAGCCACTTCAACCTGCTTGTTCGGATAGAGATGGGAATAGGTTTCTAGAGTAGTTTGTATACGCTCATGTCCAAGTCTTTCAGCTATTAGTAGTGGAGAAAATCCAAGTTCAATAAGAAGTGAAGCGTGAGAATGACGAAGGTCATGGACTCGGATTTTTGTTACGCCAGTTTTAATGCAACAACGTTTCATTTCAATATTGAGTAGGGACTTTGAAAAGGAGAAAAGTCTTTCATGTGGTTGATAGTCATATAGCTTTTTTACGTAATCACTTATAGATTCAAGCAAGGCCTTATTGACTGCGACTTTACGTTTACTCTTTGGTGTTTTAGGTTCTAGGATCATAGGAATCTTATTGACGACTGCATAGTTTTTTGTGATGCTGATGGTCTTTGTTTCAAAGTCTATATCATTTAATGTTAGGGCTAATAGTTCTCCTGATCTAATTCCAGTCCAGAAAAGAATTTCAAAAGCGACTTTAGATGTGGGTTTGTTTTCGAGCACTTTCATAAATTCATCAAATTCGCTTGTGGTCCAGATTTTCATGGCATCAGCATTCTTTTTTCCCATACTACCACAGTTTCTTGCGGGATTGGCCTGGAGTTTATAGAATTTTTGAGCGTAATTGAACATGGCAGTCAATTGGTTATGGATAGTTTTAAGATAAGTGGGTTTATATCCTTGAGAACATAAGCGATTCTGCCATTCTCGAACCATTGCAGTCTCGATTTCATTGATTGGCATTTCTTTGAAATACGGAAGAATCTTGAGCTCAATTAGTATTTTCTTGTTTTCAAAAGTTGTTGGTTTAAGATGAATTTTCATATCTTCCATATAAATTTCATATAGGCTCTTGAAAGTCATGGTGCAATCAGCATGTGCCTTATTTAAGAATTCTCTCTCAAATTGTTTTGCATCTTTTTCTCGCTTAAAACCTCTCTTAAATTCCTGCTGGTTTTTGCCTTGCCAATCTTTGTAATAAAACTTACAGAACCAAGTACCATTCTTGTCTTTATAAGCTGGCATATTAATCTTCTCCTTTTCGAATATTAAGTTATTCTGATTGGAATAGCCATGCTATAATAAAGTTGCGACACACTATTATGCGGGCTTATCTGTGTAGTTTTGTGCGATCAGCTCTCGGTGCGCTAACACTGAGGGCTTTTCTTATATCTATTTACTTGATTTTTTATAGAGTTGAAATTCGATGAACTCTTTAACTGAACGGTTAAGCGCTTCAAACTCTTTTTTGGTATAGATGGAGGGTTCTCCTTTTTCGGGAGTCAACTTAATTTCAATTTTAGATTCTTCGTCTTTGCAGATATCTACACCGAAATCTTCAGTATCCAAATAGTTAATAAGTGGATGATAATATGAAGGATTACTTTGATTTGGAATTGCAGTAGTTGGTAATACAACATATGCATCGGGATTTTTGTTTCTATTACTATTCGATTTAAGCATACTCATAGGTATAATATGATGTAATTCCCAATCAAGCGTTTTAGCAATTTTTGCAAGTGTATCAATTGATGCAGTTCGTTTTCCGGTTTCATAACTCGATAATCGTGCTTGTGTCAAATCTTCATCAAACAGTGCTTTATACTTTGCAATAACATCCTTTTGATGTAAGCCTTTAGATTCTCGAACTGTTTTTATCTCAATACCAAGTAGTTTTTCAGTTTTAGTGTCCATTTAAATATCCTCCTTCATTCACTATAGCACAGTGTAACAAAATGTACTATAAAAATATACAACTATTTGTTGTAAAATTATAGTCATTGGTGTAACATGTAGATAGGATAAAATAGATTTACTTGAATGGTACTTTGAGATAATCAAAACAGCCATAAGAGTCATTCAATGCGAAAGGGGGACAACAAAATGGCAGCATTGTTGAACTCAGTTGAAAAGAAGTTTCTGACAGCGCCTGATGTAGCTGATATTCTTGGATGCTCAGTTTCTAAAGCATACATGGTCATTAAAGAGCTTAATTTAGACTTAAAAGCTCAAGGTAAGATCGTGATGGCTGGAAAAGTGAGCAAGCGTTATTTTGAGATTAAAGTGGAAATGTGAAAAGATATTGCGGCTGATAAAACAGTCGCTTTTTCTTTGCTCATTAATCAAGATTTAAAGGTAAATTGTACTGTGAATACTGTGAACTTCCAATTCGAAATCGCAAATAACTATACTTAATTATAAAGATAATAAGAAATGTATATGGTATAATTGGAAATAGAATATGTATGTTAACAAGCGAGGTGTAATGTATGGATGTGAGTTACAATAAACTCTTCAAACTGCTCATAGATAAGGGCATGAAAAGGGCTGAACTGAGAGTGGCTACGGGAATTAGTCCCAATACAATGACAAAAATTTCAAACCATGAATTAGTCTCGATGGAAGTCCTCGTAAAGATTTGTCGAGTACTATCCTGTGACATTGGAGATGTTGTTGAAATACTGCCATTAGAGATAAACGTGAAAGAGGATCAAGAGTAACACAGTGGAGGCAGTTATGGAAAGAAAAGAGTATAGAGCCGGGATGGTGAAAATGTCCTTTTGGTTTTCAGAGTTTCGTAAAGTGATACAGTTACTTAATGAAGGGCGTTCATGGGATGATATTAAAAGGCTGAGCCTTGATGAAAATCTGTTTGGTACACCTACCAATGCAAGAGCAAAGCAGATTCTCACAACAGTATCAGATCGAGTAAAGAGCCTAGATGAGGGCTTTTATAGATTGTTTGAAGATAGTGATATCTCAACGCAGAAAATTATAGTACTTATAGCCATTATGAATGTTGATAGTCTGTTCTTTGATTTTGTTTATGAAGTCTATAGAGAAAAGCTCATACTTGGCAGTGACACCCTTGTAGATAGTGATCTTGGGGTTTTCTTTAAGAATAAGCAAGTTCAAAGTGATAAGGTAGCAGGTTGGACGGACTATACCCTTAAAAGACTTGGAGCCTGTTATAAGACACTATTGATGGAAGCGGGCATGATTGATAGAGTACTTGGTGAAAGAACTTTATTAAAGCCTATCTTAGATATTGGGCTTGAAAGAAGACTTAAGGATACGGGCATGGAACTTATCCTTAAGGCGTTGACGGGGGTGAGATAATGGCAAATTTAGAAGAAAGATTGGATTTGGTCGAAAGAAAAATTAAGGACAGTCATTTCAGGGAGAACAAAGGTCTTGGCAATGAAGTGGGTTACTATGTATTCGACTATCCTGCAGATAAAGAGTTGCTGGTCAGAGAGAGAATCAATTATATGAAGTCAAAGAATTTAAAAGGAACGGATGACTTCGAACTCAAAGTTTTTGATCTCTATGATGTCATGATTGAAATGTTAGAAAATGAAGGTATTTTGGATGCTAATTTTGCATTTGAAAAAGAAGAAGGATTGCGAACTGTTATAGAAGAGATTGGTAATGCTCTAAGATTTGACGATAAAGATAGTTATATTATTAATAAAATTTCAGATGAAACTCCTGAAAATGCAGTTGTTTTCCTTGTGGGCATTGGGAAGTGCTTTCCAATATTAAGATCACATAAAATACTTAATAATTTGCATCAAGTGTTAGATAGAATACCCGTAGTTATGTTTTTCCCAGGCAAATATGATGGTCAAGAACTGGTTCTTTTCGGTGAAATAAAAGATGACAATTATTATCGGGCATTTAAGCTCGTCGATTAAATTGATTAAAGGAGACAGACAAATGATTCTAAAAGATATGTTCGTAAAACCAATTGATAGAGACATCAAAGGTGTTATCAAAGTTGGCCAAGGCGATGATGAAAACATCCGTCAAGAACTTGAAGAATACGTTGTTACAAGGGAACTTCAAAAGCACTTTGCTCACTTCTTTACAAGTTATAAAAAAGGCATCAATGGCAATACAGACAAAATGGGCGTATGGATTTCAGGTTTTTTTGGAAGTGGTAAATCTCACTATTTAAAGATTCTGTCATATCTTCTCGAGAATAAAGAAGTGGGTGGTAAAAAAGCACTCGACTACTTTATTGAAGATAATAAAATCAGCGACCCATATGTTTTGGCTGATATGAGACTCGTGTCTGAAGCCGCTAAAAATACAGATGTCGTTCTTTTTAATATAGATTCTAAGAGTAAAATGAATGCTAAAGAGAATAAAGATGCCATTGTTCAAGTGTTTCTAAGGGTCTTTAATGAAATGCAGGGCTATATTGGAGGAATACCATACATAGCTGATCTTGAAAGACATTTGGAAATAGATAATAAGTATTCAGATTTTAAGGATTCGTATTTAGAGATTTCAGGTAATACGTGGGAATCTTCAAGACATATGTTCAAGTATAAACAGGATTTGGTTGTTAAAACGTTAGTTCATATTGGATATATGAGCGAAGTTGCTGCAAGGAATTGGTGTGAAAAATATAAAGAAGGTTATAGTATAAGCATTGAGGATTTTTCAGAACTTGTTAAAAAGTATATCGATAGTAAAGGAAAGAATCATCATGTGGTTTTTTTAGTTGATGAGGTTGGACAGTATATTTCTGATGATTCAAAACTGATGCTCAATCTACAAACGCTAACCGAAGATCTCGGTACGGCATGTCGTGGAAAAGCTTGGGTCATCGTTACAAGTCAACAAGACATAGATGCTATAGCAAAAGATATGGGACTTAGAAGTAATGATTTTTCAAAAATCACTGGTCGATTTGATACAAGAATTTCTATGTCTTCTGCAAATGTTGATGAAGTCATTAAGAAAAGAATCCTTGAAAAGACTGAAACTGCAGATCAAACACTCAGGGTCGTCTATGAGCAAAAATCTACACTTCTCAAGAATTTAGTTTTGTTCACAGATAAAGCAGAAAAGAAATTATATCAGAACGAACAAGAGTTTTCTGGAATATATCCATTTATCCCTTATCAATTTGATTTGCTTGGAAGCGTATTAACATCTATAAGAACACATGGTGCATCTGGTAAGAATCTTGCTGAAGGGGAAAGATCAATGATTGCCCTTTTTAAAGAATCTGCAATGAAGTTGATGAATAATCAGACGGGAACGCTTATACCATTTAATGTGTTTTATGAGGCTTTACACCAATTCTTAGATCATAGCCATAAGAGTGTCATCCTTAAGGCGCATGACAATAGTTATATCAACCCTGATAATGAAGAAGAATGTTTCAATGTTAATGTGCTTAAAACCCTCTTTATGATCAAATACGTGAAAGAGATCACGGCAAATCTAGATAACATCACCAGCTTAATGGTAGACTCTATAGATGCGGATCGTATTAGCCTAAAGAAGAAAGTTGAGCAAGCCCTTAAGGTATTATCAGATCAAACGTTGATTCAAAAGCACGGAGATCTCTATGTGTTTTTAACTAATGAAGAACAAGAGATTAATCGAGAAATTGATAATCAAAACGTTGAAATGGCAGAGGTTATCGGCAAAGTATCCGAACTGATCTTTGAAGACATCTTTAATGATAAAAAATACCGTTATCCAACATTCAGTGGCCGTTACAGCTTTGGTTTTAATCAAATTGTAGATGATAGACCTTATAAAGCCAATCAGGGCTTTGATATTGGTGTGCGCATTTTAACGCCAAACTCAGACTTTGCTACAGATGAAACCACCCTTAGAATGATGGCTGGACAAGGAAGAGAAGTACTTGTGGTGCTTCCAAATGATTCGTCATTCCTTGATGAAATTAGAAAATCACTTAAGATTGAGAAATTTTTGAGACATGCTTCAACAACGACTCTAAGCAAATTAGAGCAGATTAAAGAAGTAAAACGAACAGAAATGAGAGAAAGAAGCGGTAATGCAAAGCTATTTCTTGTAGAGAATATGAAGACGGCTGATATCTATGTTAATGGTGATAAAGCCCAAATCGGCTCAAAAGATGTGACTTCAAGAATCAATGAGGCGATCAGCAAACTCATATCAGCCGTGTATCACAAACTGGACTATATTGATGTAGCTATGTCAGAAACCAATATAAGAGCGCTTTTTAATTCAAGTACCCAACAAAAGTTAATACTCGAAGGGGATAAAGAACCTAATGTTCACGCCCTCTCAGATGTTCTTAAATTCATAGAAAATAACTCCGCAGCCCATATGAAGACTTCGATGAAAACCCTCTTAGATCGCTTTATGAAGGCGCCTTATGGCTATGTCGAAGATGATGTGGAATGGTTGGTATCAAAGCTCTTTAAAAATGGACAAATTGCATTTACTGTCAATGGTAGCAGTGTCACTATGCTGAATAAAACGGAAGATGAACTGGTTAGGTACATCACCAAGAAAGAGTTTGTTGATAAGCTACTGACAGAAAGAAGAGAGACCACACCACAAACGTGGAAAAAATCAACAAGGGAAGTTATCAAAGAGCTTTTTGATACTTCCGTGACCAGCGAAGATGATGACTCTATAATGGGCGCTTATAGAACCTATAGTCAAAATCTTATCAACGATCTTGAAAAGATTGAAATCATGCAAAAAGCGGTTGGCTTGCCAGGTAAAATAGTTATTAATGATATAAAAGGCTTGCTCAAGTCGACAAATCAAATTCAAAACCCATTTGAATTCTTTGAAAAACTGCATACTGAAAAGAATATATTCATTGAATTTGCCAAAAACTTAGAACCTATAAAGGCTTTTTATAACGGTGAACAAAAGTCTATTTTTGAGAAGGCTTTATTCTCTATGCATATATTTGATGACAGTAAAACTTTTATTGTGAATGATGAAGTTGAAGGTTATGTAGTTCAGGTGAAAGACATTTTGAAAAAAGAACTGCCATACAAAGAAATCCATAAACTACCAGACTTGATTAATAAATTTAATAATGCCTACTTAAGCATTCTAACATCTATGGAAAAACCAATATTTGATTCTATTAGTGATGCGAGGAATATTGTTTTTAATGAGCTCAATCAAAGAGTTTACAAAGATGAATTTAGTAGTCGTTTCAATCAATTATTTGATGAGATTAAAAAGAAAGCTACAGAATGTAACAATGTTGCCATCCTCCAAAACATTAAAGTAGAAGCAGATGCACTCAAAGTAAGGCTACTTAATGAAATTTCTAAGAAAGATATTGAAATAGTAGGGCCTGGACCTGGACCTGGACCTGGACCTGGACCTGGACCTACACCACCGATTAAAAAGCAAAAGCATGTCAGTATCAAATCCATCAATACTTCAAGCTCTTGGCAAATTGAAACTACTGCTGATATTGAAAAGCACTTGGAGTCTTTACGAAGTCAACTTCTGAAGCAGCTTGAAGAAAATACAGTTATCAATATCGAATTCTAAGGAGAAGTGCTATGAATAAGACCGCTATAAAGAATTTTGCCATCTGGGCAAGAAAAAAACTTATTGCTGATATAACCTATAAAGCAGGACTTCTTGGAATTACAGAAAAAGGTATTCAAAAACCCCTATCGCAGTCCTCTAAAGACGTTCAGTTTTTTGATGTTGGCACAAAAGATCCTTATCAGATAATAGGGGAAAACATCAAGCAGCGTGAAAAACTTGTTGAAGTCATCAACGAGAAGACTGTAGATTCAGATTATAAAACGACATACAATGCAGTCATTGAAGAAGTTGCCTATACATGGTTTAACAGATTGATTGCTATAAGATTTATGGAAGTGAACGATTATCTACCATCAAGAGTAAGGGTGTTATCCTCTGAAAGTGCAACAAAGAAAGAACCGGACATCGTTTCTATGCCATTCGAAGCTGAGCTATCATTTAGCCAAAGAGAAAAAGAAACCATTCTTAAACTCACTCATGAAAATCAAGTGGATGAGCTCTTTAGAATGCTCTTTATCAAGCAGTGTAATGCACTTAATCGAGTGCTACCAAATCTATTTGAAGAGACAAGTCACTATACTGAGTTGCTACTCAATATTTCATTTACAGATCAAGAAGGTGTTGTTCATCACCTTGTAAATGACATTGTTGAGGATGATTTTAACGTCGAAAAAGAAGGGCAAGTTGAAATCATAGGTTGGCTTTATCAGTATTACAACACTGAACCAAAGGATGAAGTTTTTGCACTTCTGAAGAAAAACGTCAAGATAACAAAAGAGAGAATACCAGCAGCAACTCAGCTATTTACCCCTGACTGGATCGTTCGATATATGGTAGAAAATAGTTTAGGTCGATTATGGGTAGAAGGACATCCAAATGAAGAATTGAAGTCAAATTGGAAGTATTATCTTGAGGAAGCTGAGCAAGAGGAAGGCGTTAAAGCACAGCTTGAGATGATTAGAGCGGAATACCAGTTACTTAAACCAGAAGATATTAAAGTCATTGATCCTTGTATGGGAAGTGGTCATATCCTTGTCTATGCTTTTGATGTATTGATGCAGATTTATAAGAGCTATGGATACAACGCAAGTGAAGCCGCTAAGAGTATTTTAGAGAATAACCTGTTTGGTTTAGATATTGATAATCGTGCCTATCAGCTCTCTTACTTTGCAATTATGATGAAAGCAAGATTATATAATAGAAGGATTCTGGATGGCTATCAAAAGTGCCATGTCTATTCCATTCAAGAGAGTAATGGCTTAAATAAATCACAGTTAGATTTTTTTGGTTCAGGATTAAGCGATTTTGAACGCAATACTGCCAAGCTTCAAGTTCAGAAGTTGATTGAGATATTTGTGGATGCAAAAGAATATGGTTCGATTTTGAATGTCCAGCCTATGAACTGGGAGCTTCTAGATAGATTCATTGATGATGTGGACTTTGGTAGTCAGATGTCATTTGAAGCTATTGGTATAGAAGAAACTCAAGTAAGGCTTAAAGAGATTATTCAGATTGCTGAGGTTATGGCAAGAAAGTATGATGTTGTGGTCACTAATCCACCTTATATGGGATTGAGTAATGGTGATGGCAAATTGAATGAGTATGTGAAGAAAGTATTTCCAGACAGCAAATCTGATTTGTTTGCTGTTTTTATAGAACGATGTGACCAAATGGCTAAGCAAAATAGGTTCAAAGCTATGATTACACAGCATTCGTGGATGTTTCTTTCAAGCTTTGAAAAACTACGATCTAAAATGCTAAATAACACTTTCATAAATATGGCTCATCTTGGTGCAAGAGCATTTGAAGAAATCGGTGGTGAAGTAGTTCAAACTACATCATGGATTGAATTAAAAGTTAAGATAGATTTTAAAGGTACTTATTCTAGATTAGTTGATTGTAAAAATCAACAAGAAAAGGAAAGAAAATATCTAACAAAGTCATTTTTATTTTATTTTGTTAGTAGCAATTATTTAAGAATTTCAGGATCACCAATTGCTTATTGGGTAAGCAAAAACGTATCAAAAACATTTGAGAACTCATATTCGTTAGGAAATTTAAGCAAACCATGCAAAGGTTTGGATACGGGTAATAATGATATGTTCATTAGATTATGGCATGAAGTGAATTTTGTTAACAGAAATGTAAAATGGTTTCAATTCAATAAAGGAGGAGGATATAGAAAGTGGTATGGTAATATAGAGTATTTTATTAACTGGAAAAACGATGGACATGATGTAATAAAATATAAAAATTCAAATATTCGTAATAAAGATTATTATTTTAAATCAGGATATACATGGACTTTACTAAGTAGCAACAGTAAATTTGGACTTAGATTTTTACCGATTGGTGGAATTTTTGATGCTAACGGAATGATGCTCTTTTTTAACGAAAATATTGGAAATTACGTAATGGGGTTTATGAATAGCATTGTTGGCAATCACTTTCTTAAAATACTAAGTTCAACATTGGCATTTGTTGTTGGCGACATAAAAAGATTACCTATTATCATTTCCTTAGACTTCAAAACTAGTGTAGAATTATTGGTTAATAAGAACATTGAGATTTCGATCAATGATTGGGATTCATTTGAAACATCATGGGATTTTGCAAAACATCCTTTTATTAGAGTGGAGTCTATAAAAAGTGCATATAGATTATGGGAAAATGAATGTGAGAATCGTTTTAATTTATTGAAATCAAATGAAGAAGAGTTAAATAGATTTTTCATAGAAATTTATGGACTTCAAGACGAGCTGACAGCAGAAGTCAATGACAGAGAACTGACAATAAGGAAAGCTAATCTTCAACGAGATACTAAGAGTTTTATATCTTATGCTGTCGGTTGCATGTTTGGTCGTTATTCTAACTGTATTGATGGACTCGTATATGCAGGTGGTGAGTGGGATGGTTCTAAGTACTTCAATTTCATACCTGACGATGATAATTGTATTCCAATAACTGATGAGGAATATTTCCAAAATGATGATATTGTCGGTCGTTTTCTTGAATTTATCAAGGTAGTTTATGGTCCAGAAACTCTTGAAGAAAACCTCGGATTTATTGCAAGTGCTCTTGATAGCAAAGGCAATTCATCCAGAGAGATCATTCGAAACTACTTCCTTAAAGATTTCTATAAGGATCATTTGAAAACTTATCAAAAGCGACCAATCTATTGGCTCTATGACAGCGGTAAGCAAGATGGGTTTAAAGCACTTATCTACATGCACCGTTATACTGAAGATACGACAGGTATTGTACGTGTGGATTATCTTCATACACTTCAAAAGAAATATGCAACCGAGATAGAAAACCTTAAGGATCTTGTTTCTAAAACTGATAATGCGCGTGAAGCTGCACAGGCTCAGAAACGCATGGAGAAACTTAAGAAACAGCTTAATGAAACCGAGAGTTATGATGAGAAACTTGGTCACTTGGCGCTTTCGAGAATTTCAATCGATTTGGATGATGGTGTCAAAGTAAATTACGAAAAAGTTCAAACCGATGCTGAGGGAAGTAAATATGAAATCTTGGCTAAGATTTAAGGGTAGGTGATATTGAATTGGCAGAACTAAATCTAAAACAGATAACAGATAAACTCAATACTGAATTTGCTGGTGATACACGAAAACTTGTCTTTTGGTATGACGATAAAGCGGAATTTATGGATGATATTGATACTCTTGAAATTGTGGGAGCTAAGATCTATAAACTTGAGCACGGTAACCAATTTTATACCAAATACTTTCTGGAAAGACAAGACAATAAGACTAACTATTTGATCTATGCACCATTTTCAAAACCGTCAGTGAGAGAAAACCACTTGGAAGATACTCTAAGGTATTCAAAGCAGTTCTTTGCCGATCGTGCGTCGTTATTAGCTCTAGATCTTGGAATTGATGAAAAGTACAAACCGGTTGTACAAAAGCACATTAAATTCTTTGGATCAAAAGAAAGAACTCAGAAGTTTTATGATCTTGAAATGCAAGGATACACGGAAGAGAGTATTGAAATTGCCCTCATGAGTGTTCTTTGTAAAACTAAAACGGCTACCTTTGATGAAGTACTTCGTGTGGTGGTGACGGAACATCATTTTGAAAATAACAAATACTTATCAGAAATTGAGAAGTATGGGCTTCTGGAATCGTTTTGGAGACTATCTTCAGACCAATTTGGATTCTCAGATCCAAGTCCAACCATTGAAAAGATGGTGATGACACTATTTGTCACGCATATGTCTAAAGCTGTTCATGGGGATATGCCAAGTCAGTGGAAGAACTATAAATCATTTAAAGCGGGGAACATCATCGCATTCATGGATAATCTCATGAACAATGTACTCTATAAAGAACGCTTTGATGAACTATCAAAGGAGATTTACAGTGTTCTTAATGGTCATTCGGTTGTTGGAGGCTACCTGCCTGAAAATTTGGTGGATGTAGATACGTTTGAAGCCGTTGACCAAGTCCTAATCGACTGGATTAGAGATAGGTTACTACATGAGGATCTTGGGGCAAATCTTGCAGGTTATAATGCGCCATCACTTTGTAGCTACAGAATTAAAAAGCATTTTGGAAGCAAATATAAAGGTTTATATAGGATGATGGAGAGTGCATTCCATGTAATTAGCGCAGTGAAATACACATCGTCATCTGAAATAGATCAGATTCTAAAAAAATACACAGAAGAAGACATGCTAATAGATGCAAATTACAGGAAATTCTATAGTGAATATGATAAACTCCTTGAAACTTATGATATTGAGAAGCTCCGTGATTTGGTCGAAAACGTCTATACTAACTGCTATCTGGCAAGATTGCTTCCAGAATGGAATAAGGTTTTTTCCAGCCTTGATAACTTTGGTGCATTGCCTGAACAGCGAAAATTCTTTAGTAATGTGATCAAACCTTCTAAAGAAAAGACAGTAGTCATCATTTCAGATGCCTTACGGTATGAAGTGGCTGCGGAACTTTACCAAAGATTATTGGATGACGCAAAATGTACTGCAAAAATCAGTCCAATGATTAGCGTGGTTCCATCGTATACGAGACTGGGTATGGCTGCACTTTTACCATCAAGTCAGTTAACAATGACCGTGGATTTTAAGGTACTCGTTGATGGTCAGTCTTGTGATGACTTAAAGCAAAGAGAATCAATATTGAAGATGTATGTTGCTAACAGCAGATGCATCCAATTTGATGAACTCAAATCAATGAAGAGGGCTGGTCTAAGAGATGTCCTTACAGGTATGGATGTGGTTTATGTTTATCATAATCAAATAGATGCTCGTGGGGACAAACTGAATACAGAAAACGAAGTATTTGACGCTTGTTCTGAGGCTATTGAGGAAATCTTCAACTTGATCAAAAGACTTTCGTCAACCGCAAATACACAGCACTTTGTTGTGACTGCAGATCATGGCTTTCTCTATAAAAGAGACAAATTAAGTGAGAGCGATAAAATAGGTGGTGTTACTTCCAAAGGAACATTTATCAACCGCCGCTTTATAATTGCTGATGAGGCAGTTAAAGAAGATGGGGTGCTTAGTATAAGACTTGGAAAAGTTCTTGGTAATGATGATCAACGTATGGTTTCTTTTCCAAGTGGCTCAAATGTCTTTAAAGTTCAAGGTGGTGGACAGAACTTTGTTCATGGTGGTGCATCTCCGCAGGAAATGATTATTCCAGTCATAGATGTGAAGGTTGAAAAGGGACTAGTTGAAACCAGAACGGTTCAAATAAGCCTTGTAAGCATGATTCAGAAGATTACCAATCTCATTACTTCACTTGACTTCATTCAAACTGAGCCGATCAGTGATTCCGTTAAGGCTATTAATTACAGAGTCTTTTTTGTGGATGATTCTGGTGAAAAGATTTCTAATGATTGCTTATATGTAGCAGATCGTAAAGATGATGAGCCAGGTAAGAGGATTTTCAGGCTTAAATTCAACTTTAAGAACAAGCAATATGATAAGACAAAGAAGTACTACTTGGTAGCGTATGATCAGAATGATTTAGAAGTCATGAGACATGATGTGGTCATGGATCTTGCCTTTGCAAATGACTTCGGATTCGGCGTATAAAGGGGGTGGGTATAAATGTATGATGAGACAATGGATCTAAACGGCAAATTGAATCAGCATTTCGCTGGAAAGATTGTGAGAAAAGATTTAACAAAGATGATCAAAGAAGGTGCAAATGTACCAGTCTATGTGCTTGAATACCTGCTTGGCATGTATTGTGCTACAACGGATGAAGATGGCATTGCTTCAGGTATAGTAAGCGTTAAAAGAATCCTTGCAGAAAACTATGTGCGCCCAGATGAATCAGAAAAGGTTAAGAGTAAAGTGCGTGAATTGGGAAGCTATACGGTTATTGATAAGGTTACAGTTGCTCTTAATGAGAAGAAAGATCTTTATGAGGCAGAATTCTCAAACTTAGGGATTAAAGGCGTTACTGTGGCTCCAAACTATGTTAAGGAATATGAAAAGCTTTTGTGTGGTGGCATTTGGTGCATTGTAAAACTGGAATATTTCTTTGATGAAGAAGTAAAGGGTGCAAGCCCATTCAATATTGCGAGTATAACGCCAATACAGATGCCAAATCTTGACCTTAATGAGATATTCGAAGGGCGTAAAGCATTCACATCAGAAGAGTGGATTGATGTTCTTCTTCGGTCTGTGGGTATGGAACCAACACAGTTTTCAGATAGGGCAAAATGGCACTTGCTTGCTAGAATGATTCCTCTCATAGAGAATAACTACAATGTTTGCGAACTTGGACCGAGAGGAACGGGTAAATCACATATCTACAAAGAAATATCACCAAACAGCATTTTAGTGTCTGGTGGACAAACTACAGTTGCTAATCTGTTTTATAATATGGCCTCTAGACAAATTGGTCTTGTGGGCATGTGGGACACAGTAGCATTTGATGAGGTTGCTGGCATAACTTTTAAAGACAAAGATGGTATCCAGATCATGAAAGATTTCATGGCTTCAGGCTCGTTCTCAAGAGGTAAAGAAGAGAAGCAAGCCTCTGCATCCATGGTTTTTGTTGGTAACATTAACCAAAGTGTGGAAGTTCTTTTGAAAACTTCTCACTTATTTGATCCTTTCCCAGAAGCTATGGCCTATGATTCCGCATTCTTTGACAGGATGCATTATTATATCCCTGGCTGGGAAATTCCCAAAATGAGACCTGAATACTTTACCAATGATTATGGATTCATCACAGACTATATTTCAGAGTTTATGAGAGAGATGAGAAAGAGGTCATTCTCAGATTCATTAGACAAGTATTTCAAGCTTGGAAACAATCTTAATCAACGTGATGTCATTGCTGTCAGAAAGACCGTATCGGGTCTTATGAAGCTACTTTATCCTCATGGTGAATATGGTAAAGAAGATGTCGAAAAAGTCCTCAGATACGCTCTTGAAGGCCGTAGACGTGTTAAGGAACAGCTTAAGAAGATTAGTGGAATGGAGTTTTATGATGTTCATTTTTCCTTTATTGATCAAGAGGATATGGATGAGAAGTTTATAGCCGTTCCAGAGCAAGGTGGTAGCAAATTAATTCCTGAAGGTATGGGTAAAGCTGGGCATATTTATACAGTAGGTCATGGTGATACTGGAATGCTTGGTGTCTATAAGATAGAGACTGAAGTTGTTAGTGGATCCGGTAAGTTTGAAAAGACCGGACTTGGTGGTGCGCGTGATGTGAAAGAAAGTATTACGACGGCATTCAATTACTTTAAGGCAAATAAAAAGAACATCTCTGGAACGATCTCAGTAGAGAATAGTGATTTCTTGATGCATGTTCAGGACTGCCAGGGCGTCGGGATGACGGATGCACTTTCACTGGCTGCATTTGTTGGTCTATGCTCTGGTTCGCTGAAAAAGCCAGTTCAGAGCCAAATGGTGATCCTAGGCAGTATGAGCATAGGTGGTACTATTAATAAGGTTGAGGAGCTTGCAAATACGCTTCAAGCGTGTTTTGATGCTGGGGGTAAAAGAATACTATTACCGATGAGCTCAGCAGTGGACATTGGCACTGTACCACCTGAGTTGTTTTCAAAGTTTCAGATCAGTTTTTACAATTCGCCTGAGGATGCAGTGTTTAAAGCTCTTGGGGTGGAGTAGGATCTAATATATGTAAAGACGTTTGGTTCATGTTAACCAAACGTCTTTTTTAGTAAGTGTTAGCATTCAAGCAGGATTGACGACTAAGTCAAAGTTCTTCTTATTATCTCTCGCCAATTATTGTTAAACTTATTTTGTGGGAGTATTCATTGCTGGAGAAGTAGTTGATACTGATAAAGCTGGTATTATCACAGGTTCTAAGTCTGCTGTTTTAGTATAGTTTATGCGGCAGCCATTTCCGTTGTCATAGAGAATTTTAATATGCCTAGCCAACCATTTATCATTATCACTATAATTAAGAATGTTCTGTAGCTGACTATGTCTTTTGTTTGTAATTGTATAAGATACGGTCTTCATCAATTTGTTTAGCTTTGGATTTTTGTAAAGTCGATCGATATGCTTGTAGACACTTTCCTTACTCTGAAATGGAATATCTAAATGCATTTTGTGAATATATTCCTTTAACAACTCTAGCTGAATCGACTCTTCAAGGATATTTTCAAAAGTGTTGTTCAAATTATGTTTACCCAATAGTGCATTCAATTTTCTGGATTTGGAAGCACCTTCAATTCTGATTTTGACAAATTTTTCGGTACCCATATAGTGAGAGACCAAATACTGATCATCACAAATCTTTGTAAGATCTTCTTGAATAACGTCAATGATCTCGTAGAACGATTCTGTTTTAGAAAAGTGTTTTGACAGCATTTCGTCTGTTTTATTATAGAGTTTGATGACGATGCCACTGTTACCAAATTTCTTTGGTGATGAATTGAAATAGGTGGTAGTAGCATTATATTTATGCTTATGAAAACGTGGCATACTGATTGTATTGACAGCATCATAAAATGCATCCAATTGAAATTCAGATATTATATGGTTATGCGCTAAATCAACTCTACTGTTTCTAAAATCTGAGTAGTTAAGCATCGGCATATAGGATCCAATGACGGGATGAATGATGCTGTCAATTTTGTCATATATATCAGACTTATGATTTATATGCACTGGATCTGAATTGTTATTACTGTTCGTCATCAATTTGCGAATATTGAATTGAATTGTCAATTGTCTTAGATATTGGTGATGAAAGTATTTTAAGTATACAGTGTTAATACCATTAGCATCATCAATATATAATTGATAATAAGAAGTTATAGGGTTAGTTGAATTATGAATATACTTCCAACCATTCGCCAGAAGTGTTGAACGTGTTAAATTGATAATAGTTGAAATTGCTATAGTATCTATATATACAATCATAATGAATCCCTCCTCAAAAGGACAAGTGGAGTTGTCTATGGTTGCATTGTAGCATTATCAATGTTAGAATGCAACTATATTGATTAGTGAAGTTAACTAATTGCATCTTAACTATAAAGTGAGGTTTCAAGTGATGGGTAATATAAGAGAACGATACATTTTCAATAAGGATGAATTTACGCAATATCGAAAGAACTTGGGGTTAACTAGACATGATTTAGCAGATCGAATAAACATCAATGAACGGACCATTAAGGCATGGGAAACGGGTGAAGGCGTACCATCAACAACAACAATCATTTCTGTAGCTGAAAATCTTAAAATTAGACCTAAAGTTATTGCAATTAATATGAATGAATGCATACAGGCCATCAACAAAGAGAAGGGAGACGCTCGTGAATTGGTTAAAATGATTATCAAAGAGTTAAAGGAATCAAAAAATGCTAAGACGTTCGCTGATGAGGTGATAGCTGATTTTAAAGCTCAATTGGAAAAAATTGATGATAAAGACATTCAGCTTCTAGTTAAAAATCCTAAATATGATAATTACAACACACTAATGGTTAGCGTTGTTTTAGAAGTTTTGCTTGAAACAATCTAATGGCCGATAATCATAAAATACCGCACTTGTGGGATAACTCACAGGTGCTTTTTTATTGTCAAAAATCGTATATATAGAGCAAAAAACTGCATACACTCCCTATGAACTAAGCTCATCATATTAAAAGATCAAGTTGCGTTTAATGCCCCACCGGTTAATGATGAAGAATTTAAAGGAGGTGATGCCTATGAGGGTGCAATGACTGGTAGAACATTTTAATCAGTGAAAACATATAAGGAGGAAATGAGAATGACGAAATTTGCAAGAGACAACATGCTGAAATATGTGATGAAGACAGCACATTCAATAACAAAGGATGTTGGTGTTGGCATGGATAAGGGATTACAAGCAGCATGGTCAATGTTGAGATTCAGTACACCGGTTAAATATACAAAAGTAGTTGGAGTTACTTATGGTAATTCTCAACAAGTATTAGGAGCTTTGACAAATAGTAAGGCAGTTTTCTTTGTAAAGCTAAAACGAGAAGCATTCAACATTCATGACAATAATGCAATTGCAGTGTATGTAATTGTAGGAATTTCGAAAGTGTTCAAAGTTGGCTATATAAATTCAACAAGAGCTTCATCGCTTGCTCATGAAATGGATGCTGGTAAGACTGTCATCGTCTTAAAGGCAGAAATTACTGGTGATGAAGTTGGTAAGCAGTACTTAGGAATGAACTTAAAGTTTATAGTTATTTGAAAGGAGAGAGGAAGATGAAAATAGCAGTCAATTACAATGCAATGGGTGATGATGAATTATTAAAACTCGTTATAAAAGAAAGCAAGAACGGTCAGATGGTTGATAATGTTTTAGAGAATAAGCAACTTCATGAGCTTTTCTTTGATACTTCTCCAGAAGAGCTTGTGAGAATAATGGGGTCAGGTAGAGTAAAAGCAGAGCAATTAATGGCATTGCAGGTGTTGATCAAAAGGTTGGTGACCACATCATCTAAAAAGATTACAAAGATCTCCAATCCTCAAGATGTATACAATTATTTAAAACCTCTGACTTACGGACAGAAAAGAGAGCATTTTATTACAATCATGTTAGACACTAAAAACAAGATCATAAAAAGCGAAGTCATTAGTATTGGGACGCTGAATGCTAGTCTGGTCCATCCTCGCGAAGTTTTTAATGAATGTATACGCATGAGCGCGTGTTCATTAATAATTGCACATAATCATCCAAGTGGAGTAGCAACACCGAGTCTAGAAGATCGCAATATAACCCAACGACTGGTGGAGGCAGGAAAGATAATTGGAATTAGTGTGGTTGATCACATCATTGTTGCAGATAATGACTATTATTCATTTAAAGAAAATGGAGAGATTTAAGGCCTATGTTCAATCTTATTTACGAGATAAGAAGAACATAGGCCTTTTTAGTTGAGTGAATCCGAAATTCTCATTGCCTCAGATTCACTCCGCTTGTTACCGGTATACAAAGCGTCTGTCAAGTTAAAATACTTGACAGATGAATTTGAAGCCCAATAAATGACTAAGAATCAATGCTTATAATATATAACGGGTAAATCAGCAGTATGTCATTTGGCGCTATTGATTTATGCCTTATTTCATTCTAATTCAAATCAATAAAATCAACAATGACTAATTTGTAAAGGAGATAACAAAATGATGTTAACTAAATTAGAAAAGGGAAAAGTAAAGGTAAAAGGATCAGGGTCAGTATACTTTGATACTAAGCGTGGGTGTTATAGGTGTCAGTTAATTATTGGCAGAGATTCAAATGGTTCTGCAATCCGCAAAAGTGAATCTGCATCAACGAAAAAGGAAGCGATAAAAAGGCTGGATGAGATGAAGCTCTTATTCCAAAAACATAGTCCTAATCTGGATTATATCAATGCCACGGTAGATGAATGGTTCTCAATTTATATCAATTCATACATGGCAATTAAGAACCGATGTAATACCATGAATGGCGTGCGTTTAAACTATGATAAGCATATCAAACCTTATATTGGACGAATCAAGATGTCTGATCTTACTGGTGCCAATCTTCAGATTATGTACAATAATTTAGCAACCTCGGGGAGAGTAGATGGTAAAGGAGGACTTTCGGGTAGTACAATAAGGCGAGTTCATAATGTAGTCCATCAGGCACTTGAGCAAGCTGTTGCCGAAGACATAATCATCAAGAATCCATCAAAGCAAGTTGTTCTAAAGAAGATAGTTCAAAGGGAGTATATACCGTATAATTCAGAAGAACTGAATCTCTTATTGAGTGCAACCAAAGCTGAATGGATTTATGCTGCTATTGTAACGCTATCATACACTGGATTACGTAGAAGTGAGCTTTTGGGATTAAGCTGGAAGGATATTGATTTTGATTCAGGAGTTATAAAAGTTGAACGAGCCTATACAAATCAAGGAAATGATAATGGACAACAACAAAGGTATGAATTAACGCCAACCAAGACAGAAAAGTCTAAGCGCATCATCCCAATGGCTCAACCAACAGCTGAGGTGTTATTGCAAAAGAAAAGAGAACTACAATTACTGAAATTAAAAAGTGGTAATCCGGATTTCAATCAAGGAAATATGGTTTTTGTCAATGAAGATGGTATCTTGATAAATGGAAGTCAATTTACTCAGAAGTTCAAGGGCATTCTTAAGAAGTACAATCTGCGTCAGATTAGAGTTCATGATTTGAGACATACATTTGCAAGTCAGAGTTTAAAATCAGGGACAAAAATTGAAAGCGTGAGAGATATGCTTGGACACTCAAATATTCAAACGACCTTAAACATTTATAGACATGTAGATCTTGAAGAAAAACATGCTGATATTGATCGATTGGCAGAATATTTAAAAGTAAGCGAGCTGTCGAAAAAGTAGAAAAAAGGCCTTCGGCATGGCCTGATAAAGCTGTTTGTGCACCACAATTGCACATCAACTAAATATTTTGGTGGTTGCTGGATCCTATGAAGAGATTCAATGCTTTAAAACCAAAGGGTCCAGCGACTAACCATTAAAAAGTTGCATTAGATATGTTATCTGATGCTTAAATGACAATGTACAATATTCTTCTGTCGATTGCTATAAATATATGATAGAATGTAAATGTAATGGGTAAACACACAATAGAGGTAGGATGATGTATATGAAAAAGGAAATTCAAAATATTAATATATCAATAAAATTCCCTTATCGTGAAAAGATAAGAAGGGATGCGAATTTAATTGAGGATATGTTTTCGGAGTTTTATCTTCAACCTACAGTCATGCCTATACCAGATGAAATTGAACCAATGATTCCAAGAATATCATTAAATTCCAAGAATGGGCATAGCAATATTAGCTTTAGCCAAATTGGAATAGATTTTAATGTCAATTTTGATGAGCGTTATCGATATGACTATAATTTGTGTGAATTATACATCAGTGAAAGAATGAATAAATTAACTGAGTATCTGTCTGAAATTAAAATGAGTGAAATTTATTATGTTGGAATGATGACTCAAATCAGATTAATTGATGATGATTCTTTTGACGAAATTAAAGAAATTAAAGAGAAGTATCTTTCAAATCTTGATGTTGATAATTTATATGATTTTAATGAAAAGATTACACTACTTGAAGATGATGAGTTCTTTGAAAATATTTCGATTGGCAACTACAGAGATTTTGTTGGAAATATAATCAATGGCCACATACCTGCAATTGTAAGTTTTGAAAAAGCTCAGATTTCTCAAAAAGGCGTATTTGTTGTTTTAGATATCAACAATAGATATAAATATACAATGAAAGGGATTACAACACCAATAGATATAGTAACAACAACATTCGAAAGACTATATGAGAAAAATCGATCTTGGATTAGCTCGAAAATGTATAAGTTTTTACCTGAAGTTAAGGAGGAGTGATTATGCAATTATATAATACCGTCTCGAATGTACATGCACACGCGGCAATAATAATAGCTGCTGCACTTACACTTAGTGGTGCAAACATTAATACAACACCTCAATATTCAAGTTCGATGTTTGACTATATTAACCCTGTTAAGAATTATTCGAAGAGACCGGATGAGAGTATATTCTATAATTCATCTGAAGCCTTATTAAAGTATATGACCATTGACACTTATAATTTTAGTTACCATGATACAACCGAAGATCTGGATCTCATTGATTCCATACAAGTACAACCTTTTATAATTAAGTCAACAAAGGTAAAGATTAAGGTTAAGAAGATTGAAAAAGGAAGTATCTATATTTAATAGATTCTGAGGTGTTTGTAGATGGATTATCCGTGGTATGAAATTGTTAAAGGTTCGAAAATTTCTCAAGGAGATATTATTGAGTCTTGTCCTGTAATGATAATACCTACAACTACAGAAGTGTCAGTTGGGGATGAAATTGAAGTTGAATCTATTGAGATAGATGTAATTGTAATGACGCAAGCTTGTGATCTTGAACAAGGTAATGTAGATAACGTCATTCTATGTGGATTGACACCTGCACGAAATGTGAAGACAAAATCAGGTAAACCAGCAGATCATGGTACATTTAAAGATATTAAAGATGGTAAGGTTGTAGCCCTTCATCTTCTTAGTGATTTTAAGTCAGATAAATTTAGTAGAGAGCATTATTGTGTAGATCTAAGACAGTTATACTCTTTACCAATAAAAACTCTTGAAGCTATTGCAGACTCAAAAGGGGAGCGGTTAAGGCTTCTCCCGCCTTATAGAGAACATTTATCTCAGGCATTTGCAAGGATATTTATGCGTGTTGGATTACCATCTGATATTGAT
>JBBRXC010000011.1:0-22469 GCA_038248745.1 Peptostreptococcales bacterium
GGGACTTACCCTGGAGAAATAATCCGAGTCCATACAAAGTCTGGATATCAGAAATGATGCTTCAGCAGACAAGAGTGGATACGGTGATTCCATATTTTAATAGATTCATAGGTGAAATACCTTCTGTTAAGGAATTGGCAGTGATTGAAGAGGATAACCTGTTAAAATTGTGGCAAGGTCTTGGGTATTATAACCGAGCCTTGAATTTGAAGAAGGCTGCCCAAATGATTCTTGAAAAATTTAATGGCGAGATTCCCTCTGAAGTGAAAGACCTAATCACCCTACCTGGTATTGGCCCTTATTCGGCGGGTGCAATCGCCTCCATCGCCTTTGGGATGAAAGTCCCTTCAGTGGATGGCAACGTTTTGCGCGTCATCACGCGAATTATTGGCAGCAAAGAGGACATTGCGGATTCTAAAATCAAAAAGGAAATTGAAGCTTTTGTCGTTGAGTTACTGCCTTCTGAGAATGTTGGAGATTTTAACCAGGCGCTCATGGACCTTGGTGCAGTTATCTGTTTGCCGAATGGAGAACCTAAATGCAGGGAATGCCCTGTAAATGAGTTTTGTAAAGGATACCAGCAAGGGATTGCTTCCGAAATTCCTGTGAAAGCAATGAAAAAAAAGCGGAAGATTGAAAAGAAAACAGTCCTGATTATTTCTTTTCAGGACAAATTTGCCTTGAGAAAACGGAAAAGTGGTGGGTTATTACCAAATCTTTGGGAATTCCCCAACGTGGAAGGCTATTTAACAGAACAGCAATGCGAAAGTCTGCTGAACAGTCAAGGCATGTCGGTGGGTAAGATTAGGCCATTAGAACCATCAAAACATATCTTTACACATCTGGAATGGCATATGAAAGGCTTTTTCGTTGAGGTGGAAGCGGATGAAATAAGGTCAGATTATGTTTGGGGTTCAAAAGAAGAAATCAATGATCAATATTCTATTCCAACAGCATTTAAATCCATTTTAAAGTTATTTCGGGAAGGTTAGATTCTTGACATTTTAAAGCTATTTCAGGAATTGTAGATCTATGATATCAAAAAAGGCAACCACAAAATTATTTGTTTGTGGTTGCCTTTTTTACTTGAGCAATTTATATTACTTAATTGGCGCACGCCTCATTAGTAGTAAGCTTCCCAGAGAAAAAATTAAGAAAAGAAGACCAAATGTCAGCATTGAACTGACCGGATTTGGATTGCTGGTGAGACCAAAAGCTATAGTTACAAGCTCTAGGATTTTCTGGGAAAATACTGGATTAGCATAAGCCAGATATGGTAAAAAAACAAATACGAATACTGGAGGAAGAATTGAAACAACCAACTTCATAATTAACCCACTTCTATAATAAATGAGATTCACACAATAACCCAGCATAGCAAACATGACATACAGACTGAAATTCCAAATCAGGTTTATGGACAGCACTATAACCGGAGTCAACCCCAAAATGTACCCTGATTCGTAAATCATAGAAAATAAACTTACAGACGGTAAAATTGAGGCGAAAAGATTGGTATAAACAGTATCAATCAGTGCCATAATAATTGATAGGGCTAGCATAGACAGGATATAAGCTTTAAATTGGGTTTTTCTTGAAACTCCATTTGCCTGGGCAAATAGAAAATTAGTTCTAAATGAATTTAAACCTATAACAAAGATGAAAATGGCTGTCGCCAATTCAGTCCCTCTAAATTCAAGGGAGCCTCGCCATAGGGTAGGGAGAAGAAGAGCAGTTAACAGTATGGCGTAGAAAACTAGAATTCGTTTCATTGTCTCTGAAACCTGATATTTTACGGTTGATTGTAATTTCATGGGTAGAATCCTCCTTTATGAATTAGTCAGATGTATGAACATCTGCTGTAGATCAAGTTTGCTGACTTCAAGTCCTGACGGTAAATTGAGATTAGGCGTTTCTTCTAGAATGCTTGCTGTTTTTAACCCTCCAAAGATTTCCGTAGCCAGCACATTTTTTCCTTTGATATATTCCTCCACAAGAGAAGCATTACCTGAAACCGTATACCCTTTTGACAACAGGGTTTCAACATGATCCACTAAAAGTACTTTGCCTTCATTAATTATAATCACTTCCTCCAGCAGACTGGCAACTTCTTCTATTAAGTGGGTTGAAATAATAATCGTTTTAGGATTATTACTGTAATTTTTTAAAAGCTCTTTATAAAACAAATCTCTGTGGTTTGCATCAAGTCCTAAGACCGGTTCATCCAGAAGTAAAATTTTTGCTTGACTAGATAAAGCAATAATTATTTTGAAAATTGACTGATAGCCGGTAGATAAGGATTTGATTTTTTTCTTGGTATCCAGGCTGAATTTTTCGGCAAGAATTTGCGCATAACCGTCATCAAAATCTAGATAAAACTCTTTTGTCCAATGAAAAGCATCTTTGACTTTCATGTTTTCAGGATAAAGATTAGAGTCTGTCATGCAATATATTTTGGACAAGGCCTGATCATTTTCCAGAACATTTTCTCCATCAACAAGGATTTCGCCGTTTGTTGGAAATATCTTATTTGTCATCAGGTTTAGCAAGGTTGTTTTGCCTGCGCCATTTCTGCCTAGAAGCCCATAAATCTTATTTTCTTCTATGCCCACAGAAACATGTTGCAATGCAGTTGTAGAACCGAATACTTTTGTAATATCTTTAATTTCAATCTGATTCATTTGAATATCCCCTTTCAATCATTTCTAAAATTTCATTTTTACCAATATATAGTTTTTTCGCTTCAGAAATCAGCAAGGTAATATAATTTTCAAAAAAATCTTTTTGCCTTCTTTTTAGTATCTGGGCCTTCGCTCCGCTGCAGACAAACATACCAAGCCCTCTTTTCTTGTATAATACCGATGCGTCAACTAGTATATTTATTCCTTTTAAAGCAGTTGCCGGGTTGATCCGATACATGGTTGACATTTCCGTTGTAGAAGGGACTTGGATCTCTTCAGGAAACGCGCCGGTAAGGATTGCATCCATCATCCAGTCCGCAAGCTGAACATAGATGGGCTTTTCGTTTTTTGAATCCATAAACATAGCAGTACCTCCACTTATATAGTTAACTACTTGTGTAACTAACTATACAACATGAAAATGTAAAAGTCAATAGTTTGTTTAAAAAAAATTATTTTATATCAATGAAAAATGTACTAATTATTACTTTAATGATTATTAAAATAATATATTGACAAATTGTTAAAATAAGAATAAGATAAAAGTGTCTAGAAAAATAAAAACAAATAAAAGCACAGGTTATAAATTTTTAAATAGTGGGGAAAGTATATGAATATTTTTGATAAAGCAATAGTATCGAACACAGAGATGATAAAAAATTACAAAATTTGCAGGGAAAAGGCAGATAGCCTAAATAAGGTATTTATCCTTAAAAACAATCAACCGGATGCAGTACTGTTTTCGATTAAAAAGTATGAGAAACTCTCTGTATTTATTGAATACCTGGATGAACTCAATGAAGAGGAAATTAATAAACTTATTAACGCAGTATCGAAAGGCGGGATTTGTGAGAGGGATTCTGTTAATCAATTAATTGAAGAGATTAAAAAAGATGAAGAACTGATGGCGGATAAACTGGAACGCGTCGCTGATGAAGTTCACGAAATAAATGCTGCTGTCCAAAAAGGTTGTTCGCTGATAGGCGGATGACCTTTTTGTTAGTGATATTTATCCTTTTTTAAGTCAAATAATATGTGTTCACATCTATAGACAAAAGCAAAAAGGGTTATTATAATGGGGACAAGTGTTAAATCAGTATAAAAGGAGCCTAATTATGGAAAGAACCTATGTAATGTTGAAACCGGATGCAGCAAAACGGGGTCTAATCGGTGAAATTATCGCAAGAATCGAAGCAAAGGGATACCAGGTATCAAATGCAAAGATGATGACGCTTGAATCGGTTATTTTGAGAGAGCATTATGCTCACGTGACAGATCAGCCTTTTTATCCAGGGATGGAAGAATACATGATTTCGGGCCCTGTCCTCGCAATGATTGTTGAAGGGGAAAATGTTGTACAGGGAGCTAGAATCCTCATGGGAGCCACAAAATTCGAGGATGCCAAACCGGGAACCATACGTGGTGACTACGCCATGAACACCACTCAAAATTTGATGCACAGCTCTGATACATTAGAAAATGCAGAAATAGAAATCAATCGGTTTTTTAAGTAATAAGTGCATTGCTTTTTCAAGTAATAAGCGCATCGTCAAGGATGAAGAGGGTAATTATTTATGGACACAACGATGAAAAAGAAATCTGTAAAAACAGGTTTGCCTCCGGGAAGCCTGGTACATATAGGCGAAAAGAAAAATGATGCTGTTCAAATCAGTCTGCTCAGTTATAACGAAAATGGCTTTAAGGAAATACCGGTGGATATCAATAATATGAGCGCGCTTGTCCCGACAAAATCGGACATACATTGGATTGCAGTAGAAGGTATCCATGATGTGGATGTTATCAAAAATTTGGGTGAGGTTTTTGGTTTACATCCTTTGGTACAGGAAGATATATTAAATACCGATCATCGCCCTAAAATTGAAAACTATGACAACTACGCATATATTGTCGCAAAATTACTTCTGCATGATGAAAATCAAAGTGAGTATACCAATGAACAAGAAAGCTTTATTTTAGGCCAAAACTATGTCATTTCATTTAGTGAAAGAAAAACAGAGATATACAGCCCTGTAAAGGAAAGAATCCGGAAGGGTGGCGGACATATCAGAAAAATGGGTTCCGATTATTTACTTTATTCTTTACTGGATGTCATTGTCGACAATTACTTTAATGTGCTGGAAAAATTGAGCGATGAAATTGAGATTGCAGAAGATGAGCTGATTTCAAATCCGTCGCCCAATACTTTGAAGGGTATTCATCAGTTTAAAAGACAGATGCTGTATATACATAAAGCTGTCTGGCCTTTGAGAGAAGTCATTGGTGAGCTGGAACGAAATGAAACCTCGCTGGTGAAAGAATCAACATCCTTATATATACGGGATTTGTATGATCATGTCATTCAAATTATGGAGACGGTAGAAACATTAAGGGATATCTTATCTAGTATGCTAGATATGTATCTTTCCAGTATCAGCAATAGAATGAACGAAGTCATGAAAATTCTGACGATTATATCTACTCTTTTCATCCCATTAACGTTTATTGTGGGGCTGTATGGCATGAATTTCAGGTACATGCCAGAGTTGAACTGGCCGTTTATGTATCCGGTAGTGTGGGTTATCATGATTTCAATCGTTATTTTTATGCTTGCTTTCTTTAAACGGAAAAAATGGTTTTAGTTACAGAAATGCTGTAAATGCTCTTCATTGATGAGACAGTCAAAAATATTTAATATCACTAGGTTGGTAAAATGGGGGAATAGCCATATGAATGACAGTTTTTATAAACAACTGATAGAAGCGTCACCAATAGGATACTCTTATAATGAAATTATTTGTGATGATGCCGGGAGGCCTTGTGATTTTAAAATTATTGATGTAAATTCTGCTTATGAGAAGATTACAGGGCTTCAACGTTCTGAAATAATTGGCAGGCAAATTACGGAGGTTTTACCTCGTGTTTTAAATTATGAGTTTGACTGGATCGATTTTTATGGAGATATAGCACTCAATGGGTGTAAAAAAAATCATGAGTATTATTCGGAAAACGCAGACATCTGGTATCGCATTTATGCTTATTCTCCTGAAAAATATTATTTCACGACTAATTTTATTGATATTTCCAAAGAAAAAGAGCAGATGGCTGAATTGGAAAGTGGAAGAAAGAGAATGGAACACATTCTTGAAGGCACGAATGTGGGCACTTGGGAATGGAATGTTCAGACTGGTGATGTTGAACATAATGAACGCTGGGCAGAGATGTTCGGGTACACATTGGCAGAGTTGCAACCAATCACAAATGATACCTGGAAAAATTTTGTTCACCCAGATGATGTGAAAGGGACAGATAATCAGGACAGGCAGTTAGTTAATCAGGAAATAGAATTTTACGACGATGAATACCGAATGAAACATAAGAATGGAAGTTGGGTTTGGATTTATGACAGAGGGAAAGTGGTCTCTTGGACCAGTGATGGGAAACCACTAATGATCAGCGGGACCCATACAGACATCACAAAACGAAAGCGAGCTGAGCTGGCGCTGAAGGACAGTGAAGAGAAATATCGTCTGCTTTTTGAACACAACCCTTTAGGTGTCATCCATTTTGACGACTTGGGCATAATAATCAATTGTAATGAGAAATTTTTGAAAATTATAGAAATCCCTCAAAAGGAAATTATTGGTTATGATTTACAGAATTTTGCTGAAAAAGGTCTTTTTGAGACCTTGACGGTCGCCTTAAAAGGGAAGCAAGCAATATATGAAGGAAGTTATCAATCATTAAATGGTGAAAAAGAAACAAATTACAGAATTATTTTAGATCCGATTTTAACTGAAAATGGAAGTATTACCGGCGGCATTGGGATTGTGGAGGATGTCTCTGAAAAAAAGAGAAAAGAGGAGGAAATCCTTTTTTTGAGTTTTCATGACCAGTTAACCGGATTGTATAACCGTAGATTTTATGAAGAAGAGTTGAAGAGACTTGATAAGGAAAGAAACCTTCCACTCACAATTATTATGGGAGATGTAAACGGGCTGAAGTTAATTAATGATTCTTTTGGTCATGTCGCTGGTGATGAATTGCTGATAAAAGCCGCCGAGATCATTAAAAAAGGATGTCGTTCTGATGACATCATTTCAAGAGTTGGCGGAGATGAATTTGTAATTTTATTGCCTCAAACAAATGAGTTTGAAGCAGAAAAAATAATTAACCGATTTAAAAATTTATGCGGATATGAAAAGGTGGGTTCTATTGATATTTCCATTTCTTTTGGATTTGAAACCAAAAATAAAATGGACTATAAAATTGAAGATGTTTATAAAAAAGCTGAAGACGATATGTACAATCATAAACTTTTCGAAAGCCCTAGTATTCATGGGAAAACGGTTAATACGATTATCAAAACACTTTATGAAAAAAGCAAAAGGGAGGAGGCGCACTCACAAAGGGTTTCGAAACTTTGCGAAAGCATGGGAGAAGCGTTGGGACTTTCAATTTATAAAATTAAAGAACTTAAAACGGTGGGATTATTACACGATATAGGAAAAATCGCCATAGGTGAGCATATTCTAAGCAAACCGGGGAAACTTAGAGAGGAAGAAATGAGCGAAATCAAACGTCATCCGGAAATCGGATATAGAATTCTAAGCACTGTGAATGAGATGTCTGAAATGGCAGATTATGTTCTGGCGCATCATGAAAGATGGGATGGGGGAGGATACCCGAAGGGTCTGAAAGCAGATGAAATCCCTTTGGAATCCAGAATTATTGCTGTTGCAGATGCCTATGATGCCATGACGGGAGAGAGAAGCTACAGAAGACCAATGCAAGCAGATGCAGTCCTGGAAGAACTAAGAGTAAATGCAGGGACTCAATTTGATTCTGAACTGGTAAGCATCTTCATTGAAAAGGTTATAGGAGGAAAAACGGAGTAACTTGGTCTGTATAAGCAGAGGCTAAGATTAATTTGAGAATTAAGAGAAATGTTTTAAATGCCATCCCTGGCAGAAGAGTGACGGGGTGGCATTTTTTCTTGCAGTTGGGATGGATAAGATAGTCAGTAAACCTTTATCTAAATAATTAGTTTGTTTATGTATAAAATAATAGATAAAATGAATATTTAAACTATTATAAACACAATAATTGTAATAAAAAGTTGACATATAGTTAAAATAAGTGTAAAATGTAAACATATTCAAGATTAGAAACAACTGATAAATTTTCGAAGAGAAGAAATTGTTTTAGAAAGAAGGTGCCAAGATGAGAGGATACGGAATATTAGGGACAATAGTTGTTGTTTTGTTAATTATATTTTTAGTTCAAAGAGTATTTTAACACAAGGGGTATGTGTAAATATACAAGAAAGAAGCTTAATGCGAAAGCATCAGAAAAGGGTTGTACGCTATTAAGCGAATGACCTTTTTTTGTGCTTTTAAATGGCGGGAAAAAGCAGACCAATTTAAACCAGAAATAAAATCAGGGGGATTTTATCATGAAAAAAATTATAAGTACATTATTAACAATAATAATGGCTGTTACTTTATTACCATTAACAGGTACTGCAGCAGAAATAAATCAAACAAAAGTAGCGGGGATTCCTGTTATTTCTCAATGGCCCAATCTTCCTACGGGATGTGAGGCAACCTCGTTAACCATGTTGCTGAATTTCTTTGGAACGAATCTCACCAAAGAACAGGTTGTCAGTATGCAGCCTAGCGGCCCGAATATATATAGAGTGAACGGTGTTCTATATGGTGCTGATCCAAATAAAGAGTTTATAGGAAGCCCCTATGACAGCCACAGCTTTGGTATCTACCATCAGCCATTTATTCCTATTATAGAAGCGTATTTCCCGAACCGAAGCGAAAATTTGTCTGGGGGATCGGTAAGGGATCTATACACTGCAATTGATTCAGGAAGACCAGTCCTTGTTTGGGCTTCTGTTGGTATGATGCAGGTAACCCCTGGCATTAAATGGACATTAGCAGACGGAACTGTCTTCCAATGGAAGAATGGAAATCATGCATTACTTCTTGTCGGGTATACAGATACTCAAGTAATTATGAATGACCCATGGACAGGAAAAGAAGAATATTACAATAAGGCTACTTTTGAAGAAAGATGGACCGCTATGGGGAAGCAGGCTTTAACAGTAAAAGCAGAGATAATAAAAACACCTTCATTCTATTATGATGATGTATTTGAAGAGGATTGGTATTTTAGCATCATAGAAGAAATGACAGCAATGGGGATTGTGAGCGGGTATGGAGACAGAACTTTCAGACCTATGAATGACTGTACTTATGGCGAATTCATTAAACTTGCCAAGGATATGATGTACAAGGAAACTTTCCCGAACAACTCGGGCGAATGGTTTGATCCTATTGCAGAAGAATCAATAAACAAGGCGGTTATGACAGAAGTGAACAAGTACAAAAATACAGAGGACGGCACCTATTTAAATACGCCAATAGTAAGAAAAGAAGTAGCGCAAATATTGCTTGGATTATTAAATGATGAAGAAATCACCGATGAACAAAAAGCCAGAATCATGCTACTGTACAAAGATACTTCTGGTTTAAATCAAGAGGAACTCGCAGCGTTTGCATATCTTGAAGATGCAGGAATAATACTTGGTAATAATTTTAAAATGAGCCCAGAAGAATTTCTGACAAGAACGGAAGTATTGATCATAAGAAAAAGGGTCATGGAAGGTGAGATTGTATTATAAATATTAATTATTTGGGATTTTACAATTTCCCAGAAAATGTTATAATACTTTTAAAACTTACTATTATTTAAACTTATTACTTTTAAAACAACAGGAGGGTAAAATGGATTGGAAATATAAAGAAGGACGTATATACAGTGAAAATGAAACGGGAGAATTGATGGCTGAGGCAACTTATGTGGTTACAGCAACCGGAGAAATCAACATTGATCATACTTATGTCAACCCAAGCTTGAGAGGGCAAGGGGTTGCGGATAAAATGATGGTGGCCGTGGCAGAATATTTAAGAGAGCATGAAACAAAAGCGATTGCCACCTGTTCCTATGCGATTTCATGGTTCAAAAAGAATGAAGAAAACTACTCGGATATTATTTCTGATAAATTTAGCGATCAGGACACAGGTTGTAAAATAGACGGGAAGCACTAAAATATTAATCGGATAATAAAAGGGTATTATTTTATTGATTTAAATAAGTGAATAGTGTAGGGAGGTTATTATATGCAGGATTTTGAGAAACTTGGCGTTTTTTATTTAGGTAAAGAATATAACCTTGAGGAAGGAAAGCTTGAAGAGGATCTTGTTCTTTATAAATCAAAGGATTTAACAACCCATGCTGTGATCATAGGAATGACTGGGAGTGGAAAGACTGGCCTCGGAATAGGTATTATAGAAGAAGCTGCATTGGACAACATTCCAGTTATTGCCATTGACCCGAAAGGAGATTTGGGCAACCTGGCATTGACATTTCCAAAATTACAGAAAGAAGATTTTAGACCTTGGATTAACCTAAACGAAGCTTCGAATCAAGGGGTACCCCCTGATGAGTATGCCGAGTCACAAGCACAACTTTGGAAAGAAAAACTGTCTGAATGGGGTCAAACTGGAGAAAGAATTCAGAAACTTCATGATGCAGTGGATATTACTGTATACACCCCTGGTGGATCTGCTGGACCTGGCGTTTCCGTTCTGCAATCCTTTAACGCACCGCCGGCTGCATTACAAAATGACAAAGATGCCTATCGAGACCGTATTCATATCACGGCAACCAGTTTACTTTCCTTCATTGGCATTGACGGAGATCCTTTTACAAGCAGAGAACATATTTTGTTGGCAAATATATTAGAGAACAGCTGGAACTCAGGGAAAAACCTGGGGCTGCCAGAAATTATTGCCGCCATACAATCCCCTCCTATGACACAGGTAGGGGTAATGGATGTGGAAAGTTTTTTCCCAGCCAAAGATCGATTTCAGTTGGCAATGATGCTCAATAATCTGTTGGCATCTCCAGGTTTTAAGGTTTGGATGGAGGGAGAACCTCTTGATGCAAACAGGTTCTTATATAATCAAGCCGGCAAGCCGCGGGTGTCGATTTTTTCTATTGCACATCTTTCAGACAAGGAAAGAATGTTTTTTGTTACTATGCTGCTCAATGAGGTGCTTTCCTGGGTGCGAAGCCAACCTGGAACCGGTAGTCTTAGAGCCATTCTTTATATGGATGAAATTTTTGGATATCTTCCGCCGACAGCAAATCCCCCTTCAAAAACACCGTTCTTAACACTTCTGAAGCAGGCCAGGGCCTATGGGCTCGGACTGGTTCTTTCAACCCAAAATCCAGTAGATTTAGACTATAAGGCTCTTTCAAATGCGGGGACTTGGTTTATTGGCAGACTTCAGACGGACCAGGATAAAGAAAGGGTGATCTCTGGGTTAGAGGGGGCTTCCACAGGAGGCGCTTTTGATAAAAAACGTACAGAGAACATTTTGTCAGGACTTGGAAAACGTATCTTTTATCTTCATAGTGTACATGAAGATGAACCCCTTATTTTTAACACCAGGTGGACGCTTTCTTATTTGGCGGGCCCGCTCACCAGAGAACAAATTTCGGGTTTACCAAAAAATAAAGTACCCACAGAAAATGTGATTCCTATGGCTTCGGTAAAGGTGGATCAATTAGTACCTGGACTGACTGAGGAGCAAAAGGATCAGATGATTATTCCAAGGGACAATACTTTAAAATCAACACCTCCTGTGCTCAGCCCAAAGATCAAACAGGTATATATCCCAGCAACCGGTAGCAATCAAGAGAATTTAATTTATGAACCTGCCCTTATCGGATTGGCAGAAGTGATGTTCAGCAGTTCAAAATACGGGGTTACTGTATCTAAAAATTGTGCATTGATTTCACCCCTTCATGAGGGACCGGTACCGCTTGACTGGCGTGAAGGAAAATTAACAGACATAGACTTACGCTCTTTAGGAGATAAACCTGTTGCAGGAGCAACGTATATGAATTACCCTGAGGCGGCAGCAAATGCAGGCAATTATGATAACTGGGAAAAACTTTTTACCCAATTTATCCGAACGGATTTTAGTTTGAAGCTGTATTTTAGCCCAACGCTAAAAATTGTCTCTGAGGTAGATGAAGACGAAAGAAATTTCCGTATTCGGTTGCAACACCTGGCACATGAACAGCGAGATGAAGAAATAGAGATTTTAAAGAGCAAATATAAGCCTAAAATAGATATTTTAGAAAATCGTCAAAGAAGAGCAAAGCAAACCGTAGAGAATAAAAGCTCTATGGCCACACAAAGGAAAATGGAAGCAGCTGTTTCAGCTGGAACTGCCATTTTGGGCGCATTTTTCGGCCGGAAAAGCATTAGTGCAACTTCTATTTCAAGAGTAGGAACTGCAGTAAGAAGTACTGGGCGCGCCATGAAAAGCGGGGAAGGAATCACCCAATCCCAAGAAACCTTAGCGTCTGTTGAAATGGAGCTTCAGGAACTTTTAGATGAGTTGGAACAGAAGGTGGAGGAGTTGACGGCGAAATTCAACAACTTAGATGAAAAATTGGAGGAAGTTGAAGTTAGAGCAGTCAGTGGCAATATAGCAGTTCATTTTGTCGGGTTGGCCTGGATGCCACAACCCACAGTTTAAAATACAAAAATTTGCAGCAAATATAATAATTTACAGCAAATATAATATAATGCAGAAATCTGGGGTATAATTAATGAAAATCATTATCATTTGGAGGCATTAATTATGCACGCAAAAAAAATAATATTATTAATCTTTGCATTGACGCTTTTCTTGACTTTAACTGCTTGCTCGCAAAAAAGTCCGGATTATAATTCAAATGGAGAGGATTTTACAGTAGTGACTTCTTTTTACCCTATATATCTAGCAACAATCAATGTGACAAAGGGAATTCAAGGGGTAGAAACGATTAATATGACAAAACCGCAAACTGGTTGTCTTCATGATTATCAGTTGACACCAGCGGATTTAATCAAAATTGAAAAAGCGGATGCTTTTGTTGTCAACGGAGCAGGAATGGAAGCTTTCATCGGTGATGTTATAACGCAGCAGAAAAGTCTTGCAATTATTGATGCAAGCCGAGGAATTGAACTAATGAAAGATGCATCAGGGCAAGAAAACCCTCATGTCTGGGTAAGCATATCAAATGCAATCACTCAGGTGAGAAATATTACGGATCAGCTTTCCGCTATAGATCAGACACATGCAAAGCAGTATGAGGCAAACGCAGAGGTATATATTGGTAAACTAGAAATTTTAGAAGAAAAAATGCATCAATCTTTAAAAAACATTAAAAATAGAGACATTATAACATTTCACGAAGCGTTTCCTTATTTTGCGAAAGAATTCGATTTGAATATTCTTGCTGTCATTGAGAGAGAGCCAGGAACGGCACCATCGCCTAAAGAACTTGAAATGACAATTAAAACAGTAAAGGATTCTAATGCGAAAGTAATTTTTACTGAACCACAGTATGAATTGAAAACAGCTGAAATTATTGCAAATGAAACAGGCGCTAAAATATATACACTTGACCCGATTGTCACCGGAGACGCTGATGCGGATTCCTATGATGCTTATATTACAATCATGGAAGCTAATCTAAAAACTTTACTCGAGGCTTTGGAATAATGGAAGAGATAAAAGAAAAATATCATTGTGAAAATCAATGCGCAGGCTTGTGTTGTACAAGGGTGGAAAATTTTTGCGTGAATTTGGGGGGTAATAAAATCCTGGAGAATGTGAATATTCATATTCACTGTGGAGAACTTACTGCTATTATAGGACCGAATGGCGGTGGTAAAAGTACGTTGTTAAAAGCAATGCTTGGAGATATCAAACATTCGGGTCAACTTAAGTTTTTAGATGCGAAGGGGAAGCATAGCGGGAATCCTGTCATTGGCTATGTTCCGCAAAATCTTTATTTTGAATCAGGTACACCAACAAGTGTACTTGATCTTTTTATGGCATCTAATTTCAATACGCCTGCATGGCTATTTACAACGAAAAGTATAAAAAAGAAAATATCGGAAAGTCTTTCCGTTGTAAAAGCGGAGCATCTGATCGACAGAAGAATTGGTGATTTGTCTGGCGGAGAACTTCAGCGAGTGTTGCTTGCGTTAGCGTTGGATCCAGTTCCAGACCTTTTACTGTTAGATGAACCGGTATCGGGGATTGACCAGAATGGGTTGGAACTTTTTTATAAAACTGTTTCTGAGTTAAGAGATAATTATGACTTGTCAATTATCATCGTTTCTCATGATTTAGATTTTGTAGATAAATATGCAGACCGTGTCATCTTAATCAACGGTTCTGTTTTATGTAACGGTTCCCCTAAAGACGTTTTTAATGATAAAGAAACGCTTAAAACATTTGGGCTTTCCTGGTTCAGCAATCGTTCTAATCAGCTGAATATTGAGGGGGAAAATGGATGATGCTGAATTTATGGTACAATTTTACTGACGTTGTCATGCCGTTTCAGTGGCTAGGGCATGAATTCATGAAAAACGCATTTCTGGCTATATTGTTAATTACACCGATTTTCGGTTTACTAGGAACAATGATTGTCATGAATAAAATGGCTTTTTTCTCAGATTCCTTAGGACATGGCGCATTTACGGGGATCGCAATTGGTTCTATTCTTGGTTTAATGGAGCCTGTTTTAGCAGCTGTTGTTTTTTCAATTGCATTTGCGCTGGGAATCACTTTCATAAAAAATAAAAGCCAAGCTTCAACAGATACCATTATTGGCGTATTTTCTTCAGTTGCAGTTGCGCTGGGGCTTGTGTTGATGTCGTTCGGTGGAAGCTTTAATAAATATTCATCCTATTTAATCGGGGATTTGCTGAGCATTTCCGCCTCCGAAATTTTATTACTGGTAATTGTCCTTATTTCCGTTATGATTCTCTGGACACTAATTTTCAACAAACTGTTGCTTGTAAGTGTGAATCGGTCTCTTGCCGGAAGCCGTGGCGTGAAAACATTACCGGTTGAAATGATATTCACCTCTATCATCGCAGTGGTTGTTACTATTTCCATACAATGGGTAGGCCTTCTGATTATCAATTCACTTTTAGTATTGCCAGCAGCAGCGGCTAAAAATCTGTCAAGCAATGTGAGAAAGTATACACTTTTTTCAGTCATGATTTCAGTTTTTTCTGGGATATGCGGATTAATCGCATCCTATTACTTTAATACGGCAACTGGCGCAACTATCGTGCTTGTTTCAGGGATACTATTCTTTTTATCTCTTATATTTAAAAACAAATTTAATTAAGTCGGGTAATGTTTCCAATGAAGAAAGGAGAAATGATCATGAATAAAAAGTTACTTTTAACGCTTCCGCTTATTTTCTGTCTATTGCTTGCAGGTTGTTCGGAGAATAAAGACGAGGGTGGCACGTTGAAAACGAAAGATATCTACGGCACTTATGAAGGCACGGGAAGCGTTACAAAATACGAGGTTGAGCGAATCGAAACTGATATAAATAACCAACGGTACTTGTTTATAACGGGAGATGCGAGAGAAACTCAAAGTGAATTTGACGGCATTGTCATGACCTTCGAAGAGTTCGATAAAGATATAATCCGGTTCGAAAACAAGAATACCGGCGCTAGCGGCGAGTTGGTCTACAATTCCAACACAGGGCAATGGGAATATAAGGCGGACTATCCATTAGGAACGGTAAGTGCCACTACTTCCTTTAACAAGGACGCAGAAGGGACCCACGCGATATTTGTTTTTACTCAGACTTTTGAAAGAGACCACTTTGAAAATCCCGAACCGTCCAACGGCGTGAACGAATTCACTCTTAAGCTGACTAAGACAAAATAGCTATTTGAAAGACAAAACTGGATAGGTAGCGGGGAAATGCAATAAATGATATAAAAAATCACACTGGAAAGGTGACCCTTCGCCAGTGTGATTTTTTATTATGTTTTTTTTAATAATTTATTTTGATTTGTACTATTTGTTTTGTTGATAGGGTGATTTGGTTTATTCGGTTACTGTTTCGTATCCAGCACCAAGCCATCCTTTTTCAGTTTCAACACTACCCATGCCGAATGCCATGTTGTAAGCTTCATAACCTAATAATCTTAGAATTCCTACAGTCTGTGAAGCAGTGTGACCAGTATAGCAATAGACGATGATTGGCTTATCCATAGGAAGTTCAGAAAGAGCGACTTCCATGCCAGCGCCGAAAGGAATATTGATAGCAGTAGGAACGTGTCCTAAAGCAAAATCCTCAGCTTTTCTAACAGAAAGGATGGTGTACTCATCTGATTCTGCATCAACAAGTGCTTTTACAAATTCTGGTGAAACATTCTGGTTGGCCATATCTGTACCATTGTAGGAAGCTACTGCTGCGAAATAATCATCGATTGCTGCAGCAAGTTCAGGATCAGTTTCATAAGTAGCTGTTGGCATTGCTACAGCTTCTGTATCAACGTATTTTTCAAAACCTTCAGTAGTAGCTATTCCTCTTAACCATCCACCTCTTATATTAGTAATATTCTTACCAACAGCCTTCAGTATAGAAGTTACCTGAGATGCAGTCTGACCAGTGTAGCAATTCACATATACAGGAACATCATCTGGAATGAATTGAAGATTATCTGCAATTGCAGTGCTTGCGAAAGGCATGTTTACAGCGCCTTTTAAATGGCCCAGTGCATAATCATCGGCACCTCTAACGTCCATGATGAACATTTCTTCTCCGGCGTCAATTTTTGCAAATAAATCTGCAGACACGATCATGTTATTGCTTTCTGGAAGGTCTGTAAAATAAGCCATCGCCGCATCTGCAACTACAGTAGATTCTACAGGAGCTTCGGATACGGGTTCTTCAGCTTTTGGACTTCCACACGCCGCAAGTGGCATTGCTATCATTGCCATAGCTAATGAAAGGACTAATAATTTCTTTAATTTCATAATTTCCTCCTTAGGATGCATCTTTGCTGCTTGGGAGCGGACTCGCTCCATTTGGCAACTCAACAGGGTTGTTTGGGTTAGTGCACCATTCTAGAAATGCACCATCATAAATTTTAATGTTTCTATAACCTGCGTTGTATAATGATAAGAAAACGGGAGATGCACGCATAGAAGTCTGACAATAAATGATAATTTCTTTTTCAGGCCTCATTTCATTATCCATAAAATTAATCCTCGTGGTCTCTACATCTTTAAAAGTGTTATCAGGATAAAAAATGTTGGCATAATCCATCATAACAGACGAAGGGATTTTGCCCTTTTCTGCATATTCCTTATCAGTTCTCACATCAAGAAGTACGACGTTTTCATTTGGTTCATCAAGCTGGGCTCTTATATCGCTCATTTTTGCCAAATAATTATTATTTTTTTCTCCTGCCGTATAAGTGGTTTTTTTAACTTTTGCTATTTCCGTGGTCATTTCCATGCCACTTTCATTTATTGCCTTTATTCCACCGTCCACAACGAGAACGTTTTCATTACCGTACATCAGGAATGTCCACCAAAGCCTTGCCGCGCTCATTCTATCATTATCATAGATCAGAACGGTTGAATCATTGTCAATGCCTTTTGCACCCATCAGTTTTTCAAATTTAGATTTTGAAGTGAGCATATTTTCAACAGGTACATTAATCACGATTTCATCCTTCGTAATATTCACTGAATTCTCAACATGTCCAGCAGCGTAATCTTCTGGGGATTGCATATCAACAATTACCAGTTTGGAATTGTTCTCTATGAATTCAGAAAGACTGTCTGCACTGATTAATTTAGAATCAGTTTCTTCATACTGAGAAGGGTTGCAGGCGGATATAAGTACTGTTAACATTACAATCATCAACAAGAACGTTAATTTTTTAGCAATCGATTGCACAAGTATAGACCCTCCTTTTAATTAATTAGTTATTTTTAAGTAAACTGTCGTCCTAATCATCATACAACAGATGGAACAGATTGTGATATAATTATCTATTATACTACATACCATTATTTTATAGTTGAAATACCTGAATCGATATGAGATAGTAGATAAAACGGCATAAGGAAGGGGGGAAGCATGAGTAACAATAGAAGAATCAGTCAGGAAACAGTGCTAGTTGCGTATATAATATGTTATTTTATTATCAGTTTATATACGTTGACTAAGTTTCCATTTGTTCATTCAGATGAGTCTTGGCTCTCTGGTTTAACAAGAAATATGATGGAGTCAGGCAATCTTGGGATCACAGAGACGTTCTACAATTTAAAACCCAGGTTTCCCCATGGCATAAAAATTATTTTCCATTTATTGCAAATGCCTTTTTTGATCGTATTTGGCTATGATGTCTTTACATTCAGGCTTTTATCTTTGTTTTTTGCCTGTATGAGCCTGATATTGTTTTATGGTTTACTTAAATTTATATTTTGCGGCAAGGATCGTGAGGGCACAAACTGGGTTCCTTTGCTGGGAACTATTCTGTTATCAATAGATGTCCAATTCATCTATGCAAGTCATTTTGCGAGGCAGGAAATAATACTAGTTTTTTGCCTCATTTCTGCTGTTTATGCGTTACTAAAAGATAGGACTGTATTAGCAGCCGTGATCACTGGTCTGGCTATTGGACTCCACCCAAACAGTTTTCTCATAGGAACCATGTGTGTGGCTCTTTTAATGCCATTTGGCACTGGAAAGGGGAATCAACAAGCCCATTATAAGCAGCCTAGATTGGGCTTGAAACCTTTAGCGGTGTATACTGGCATAACGGGGGCTTTTGCTGCTGTATTTATAGCAATCAGCTTATTTTTTGACAAGGATTTCATCAAACATTATTTGGAATATGGTGACAGTGAGTTTGACATTGGCGCCCCCTTAACAAATAAGCTGGCGGAGGTGCCTTATTTCATTGAGAAAATATGGTATAGGGTGAGCGGAACCTATTACGTGCCAGACATTAAACTGGAATTGGTATTATTCGGACTGGTATTGGTGTTCGCTGTTCTCCTGATTGCTTTCAATCAAAAGATCCACAGAAAAGAGATCCTCTTTGTCATGAAAGGATTAAGCGGACTTGTTGCAGGGATGATCATTATAGGCAGATACAATCAGACCAGTATCCTATTTATTTTCCCACTTTTCTTCCTATTGATCTTACTGGAAATAGACGCTGGTTGCAGGGTTCTTGCCTTCAGAAAAGGTTGGCAAAGAAATATGGTCGTGATAATCCTGACAGCTTGCTTGGTTATCTCAAGCTACATGAACATCAAACCGTGGATGGCATATTCTTATGATGAGTATATCGCAGAAATTGCAAAGACTGTTGAGCCCAACGATAAGGTTCTTGCTAACTTGAATTGCGAATACTATTTTGATAATGGCAAACTCTTGGATTATAGAAATTTATCCTTTTTAAAAGAAAATAATAAGACAATCGCTGAATACATTGAAGAAAATGACATTGAATATATCATCTTGTCAGAAGAAATGGATTTCATTTATTCCCAAAGACCGGTATGGAATATGATCTATGGCAATTTAAGATACATGGAGGAGTTGAATGCTTATACAAGGAACAAGTGCATTCTTGTAGACAGTTTTAAAAATAATACTTACGGCGTCAGAATTGTCCAATATATGAATTCAGACAGGGATTTTATGGTTAAGGTCTTCAAAGTAAAGGACTTTATCTGATAATAACCTTGCTTCTTCCAAATCATGGGTTACGAAAATAATGGTCAATTTGTTTCTTTTCCAGATTCTGAGTAAAAGTTCATAGGCGGTTTTTTTATTTTCTGAATCTAAGCTGGAGAACGGTTCATCCATTAATAGAACCTTGCTTTCTACAGCCAAAGCTCTTGCTAAAGCACCTCGTTGCTTCATCCCGCCGGATAGCTGGTGGGGATAGTAATGATAAAACGCTTCAAGACCGACTTCGTTGAGCGTGTCGACAGCTTTTGCGGCAGCAGCCACCTTAGTAATACCTTTATTGGTCTTACTAATGGCGTATAAAATATTTTCGCCCAAGGTTCGCCAAGGGAACAACTGGTTAGAATCCTGAAAAATCATAAAAATATCTCTGCTAGGTTTTGTGTCTCCATAAAAACCGGCAATATATTTCAACAGCGTCGTCTTACCTGCGCCTGAAGGGCCTAAAATTGATACAAAATCACCGCTCTTCACATTTAGCGAAAGATGATCAAGAACTTTAATTCGGGTTTTTCCTTCACCAAATTCCTTGGTGATGTCTTTTAATTTAATATCCATTCATTTGCCCCCATTTTCGAATTGTCTTTTTTTCTATGGCATTGAAAATAAAAGTTTCAACAAATAACCCGACTAATATGACAACAATAATGCCGGCAAATAAACCGGATGTGTTCATAAAAGTTCTTTGCTTAAAAATATACCAGCCGATGCCACCTTTTAATCCTATCGCCCCAAACACCATTTCCGCGCCAATTAAAGCCCTCCAGCTTCTGGCAAAAGCGATTTTTAAGCCTGATAACAAATAGGGAAGAGCTGATTTAAGCTTAATTTCTGTTATGATAGAAAAAGTGGATAATTCTAAATTTTTGCCAATGTCCAAATAAATAGATGGCACAGCAGCAAACCCAGCATTTAGATTAATAAGTATTGGCCAAAGGGCGGAATGCACAATAATTGCGATAATGCTTGCATCTCCGGTACCAAACCAAACGATAATCAAAGGCAATAATGCAAGTGCGGGAAGTGGATGTCCGATCCCTGACAAAACCCTTGAAAGCCCCTCTATCATCATATACTTCTGTGAAGCCAATGCCAGCAACAAAGCGAAAAGCAAGGCGATCAGCAACCCGATTACTATTACTTTTAAAGAATAATATAACTGATATAATAGATCTCCATGAAAAAAAGAGTTGATTAAGGTGGAAAGGACTTCACCAATGCTGGGCAGCAAAAGACGGGAGACGCCTCCTGTCATAGAGATGATCTGCCAAGTGGCAAACAATGCGGCAACCCAGAATAATATGATGAGTTTTTTTTTCGTTTCTACTTTGATTTTCATACTTAATCCTTGTTAATTCCTATCCTTTGGGAAAACAGCGTTTTTAAAATCAATAGGAGTTTTCAGCATATTAATTTTGTACATTTCGTCTGCCAGTTTTTCAATACCAAGCAGTTCATTGGAATAAATGGTGCCATTGTAGGTCATTTGAGCTTTCAAAGTAGCTTCATCAATGCCGTAAATTGGGGCAAGGATTGAAACGGAAGCATCCATGTTGTTATTGATAAAATCGATGGCAGTATTTAGAGCGATTAGAAAAGCATCGTATTCCTCTGGCTGGTTTTCATAAAAATCTTCCATGGCAACGCCGGTAATAAAAGTAAAAGGCTGTCCCATGATTTCTTCTCCTGTTGTCACAATATGCATTCCCTGTGCCAGCTCTTGATCGATGTAGGGAGGAGTGGAAAAATGGGCAACAATCTCGGTGTCTGCTAGTAGCGCATCCATTGCATCTGGATGTGAAAGGGAGACAATTTGATTGTCAAATTTATCTGGATCTCCAAAAACCTGATTACTTGCAATGCTTAGGAGCGCATGCTGGGTTGAACCTGGGGAGAGAATGGCAATTCTATCCGTATCCGAGAAGTCACGCAATGATTTTATAGCAGGATTGTCTGTCACTAAAGCGACCTGATTAAAAGAAATTCCTGTTGCATATTTCCATTTCATGCCATTGTCTATGCCAATTAAAACGGGTGCAGAACCCATAAATCCGAAATCCACTTCTCCAGCCAGCATGGCCTCTCTCATGGGAATAGGTCCTCCGTACTGCTTCCAGTTAATTTTAACCCCTGGTAGCGCCTTTTCTAAGAGCTGTTGCTCCCTCATTATTTGCAGAGGCGCATAGGCAATGCCAAACTGTTCTGCAATATTCACTTCTTTGACCTTGTTTTGATCACCGCACCCGGTCGCTGAAAGGAATAAAGCTAGAAATAGAAGGGAAAGAGCAAAACTCCTCGCCATGATATCTAAATATTTTTTCCCTTTAAGGTTATTGATTCTCAAACGCTGCATATAAATTATTACCTTCCTGATCTAAAATTTTAAAGGACTCTTTGAATTTTTTTACTGCTGGCATAATGGAATCAACTTCATCTAGAAGGACACAGTGCCCAAACCGGGCTGTTGCGTTTTCTATATTATTTATGCTGTCTCCAAGTTTATAATTATATCCTGCATCCAATACATGGTCAAGCCGATAAAGCTGCTCAATAGGTGTCATATAAAAAATGATACCGGCTTTCACAAACATGAGCTGGACAGAGGCTGAAACTTTAGATTTTGAACAGTCAAACTTGTTTAAAACGGTTGTATCCACAGGAAGGCCTAGGCTTGAAATGATGACGGCCTCCAGGATGTTAAAACCACTGATTTTAGGGATTATTACATCTTCAAATGCACCACCGATTCTCGCTGCTATTTCATTCACCATGAGCCCTTGTTCGCCTACTAACATTTGAATGTAAAGGGGACCGTCTGATAAACCGAAAGCACCGACAATATTTTCTGATATTGCTTTAATTTCCTCATATTGATCCATATGGACACTTGGGAATCTATGAGAGACGCAGATGCCAATATGGACAGGGTCGCTGCGCAGAAGTCTGTCAGTGATTGTTAAGAGGTGTAGCCTAGAATCTTGAATCCATCCACTGATTGTAATTTCGTCTGAGGGATAATATTCTTCAAGTAATGCTTCTTTTTCCCGTGAAAAAGACAAAGTTTTAGGAAGATTTTCTAAAACGAGTTTTTTTGATTCGAGTTTGAAAACA
>JBBRXC010000012.1:0-22251 GCA_038248745.1 Peptostreptococcales bacterium
GAAAACGGATTTTGTTTGACACAGGTTATTCTGATGCCTTTATAGAAAATGCTAGAAAGCTTGGAGAAAATCTTCTAGAACTTGATTATATTGTTTTTTCTCATGGTCATATGGATCATACCTGGGGATTTGATTCATTAATCAAACTGTATTCTGAGGCGAAAGTGGAAGGATTTCCCCATACAACCCCGGTCATCATCGGACACCCTCAGGTTTTTGAAACGAAACTTGATAAAGAGTTAGGAGAACTCGGCAGCCTGATTTCAAAGAAAAAAGCGTCTCAGCATTTTGATATTCAGCTAACAAAAAACCCGGCATGGCTCACCTCTAACCTGGTTTTCCTTGGTGAGATTGAAAGGCATACCAATTTTGAAAACAAATCTCCCATTGGGAAAGTTTCTGTTGCCTGTGCGAAGACTGATGATTTAATAATGGATGATTTTATGATGGACGATTCGGCGCTGGCCTATAAGACAGTCGACGGGCTGGTGATCATAACCGGCTGCTCCCATGCCGGCATTTGCAATATTATTGAACTGGCAAAAAAAGTTTGCAATGAGGATAGAATTGTAGATGTGATTGGTGGCCTTCATCTGTTAAACCCTAATAAATTGCAGTTAGACGGGACGTTGGATTATTTGAAAAAGATCAAAGTAACCCGCCTTCATCCATGTCACTGCACCGACCTGGCATCAAAAATCGCCTTATCTAAGGTGGCTACGTTGGAAGAGGTGGGATCGGGCTTACTTATAGAATATTAGACCCCCAATAGGTTGAAATTTCAATTGTAAACTTCTGTTTGCTGGCATCTTGTTAAAATTCATCAGCTAAAATTTTGCTAAGATGATGCGGAAAATCTCTGCTCGATTTTTCTTTATACATCAGCAAGTCTATATGCTTTTGAAATTCCACCACATCCATTTTCAGATCATAATCATATACTGCATATCCCATGCTAAAAGATAGCTTATATTTCAGCCCACTGGATTCGTTAAATTTTTCTGTTCGCTTCTTTATTCTAGAAACAATATATTCTAAGGCACTACTATTTGAGGTGTCCAATACAATAAAAAATTCATCTCCGCCAAACCTGGCGATAAAATCGTTTGATCTGAGGCAACCACTTAAAAGCTTGGCCGAAAGCTGCAATGCTTTGTCACCTTCATTATGCCCAAAATTATCATTTATTTTCTTGAAACCATCGATATCTATTATAATAGCAGAAAATGTTTTATCCCTAGTTGTTGAATTTATTTTACGTTCTAGGTAGAATTCAAGGCTTTTTCGATTATTAATTTCTGTCAAATAATCAGTTGAAATCTTTTGATTCTGTATATTCAAAAACACAATTAACAGAGATATGACAACACTGTTTAGCATTAAAGATATCCCGTAAAAAGCCAACTGAAGTACAATGCTCAAAGCAGGAGGGATTGCAAAGAATAAAAGAGTATAGTAATATTTTTTTTCAAATTTCTTTTTATTTGCAATTATATAGGTAAAAGTTAGAAGGAGCAGAACAAAAGTCAACAGAACTGGGATGAAAAAGTAAGGCCCTCTATGATAAATGTTGTTTTGATCAATTCGATAATAAATCCCGAAAAATTGAGATAATACGGTGAAAATAAGATTCAAAAGATTTAGGGCAATCAATGGGATATATAATTTTCGGGTTTTTTCTTCTTTGGTGAAAATTTGGCTATGGACATAAACAAGGAATAATGATGGAATCACTAGACTTAAGCCAAAAATTAAAAAATTACCCAGTTGATTTAGTAATGGGTATACCCTGTTTTCCAGGCCATCAAATCTACTGAATACATCAACAATTAAAAGTACCATAACCGTCTTTAACATAAGTATAAAAACTTTATTTTGCAGCATTTCCCTGTTTTCGTTTTTTTCACAGTGCAAAACAATAACCAACAACATAATGATCGAATACAAATTTATTATCAGATTATTTTCCAAGTTCATGAATTGCTCCTTTTACGGCTTTCTTGGTTTCATATTGAAATTAAAATAAGTATAGCATTCTTTATTGAAATTGTGAAGTAAAAAAATACAGCCAGCGATGAACCGACTGTATAAACCTTATTTTACCATTTACCCTTGCCTACATGCCCAGCAATTTCTGCCTTGCTTCTTTGTTTAATGACCCAAGCCTCATCTTTTGCCTGAATAAACAATGCAACACAAGGTGGATCAAGATTAATATCAATACCTTCTTTTGCCAAATCCTTGATTTTCATAGCTAAATCTATGATTTCCATATGAATATCATTGGTACGGTCTGAATTATAAATTTTCTTTGCATCTTCTTCAGATAATGCCTCAGATTTTTCTTTAGGTGCGCCACACTTTGGGCATTGTTCAGGGGCTTCACTTCCTTCATGAATAAAACCGCATACAGAACATTTCCATAACATAATTTCAATCTCCTTTCTATATATCCAGGCCTATGCAAATATTACATACGAAATCCTGTACATTCGTTACAATACCTTTAGCCCCTAGACTTCCTCTATCCCCCAGCTTATTGACAGCAAACTCTGTGGTATCAACGGTATAGAAGAAAAGCTCCCGGATGTCTCCATTGGGGAGGACTCTGTATGTAGGCGTCATATTACCGGCAGCAATGGTATGTAATGTTGTGGCCATGCCAATGACTGTCGTTGCTTGACGAAGGTGAGCTCTCATGGCATCCTGACCGTCATAGGTATGTTCATGAACTTCAGGAAGTGGGCCGTCATCTCTGATAGAACCATTCAGGACGTAAGGGACATTGTTTTTAGTGCAACTATACATGATACCATCTGTAATATTTTCTTCGTCAATAAATTTCTGGATGGACCCATGGAGATTCACTTTATTAATCGTATCTATGTGATTGTAATGTCCATTAAAATGTGACCGCTGTGTATAAAGATCCTGGCCAAGTGCGGTACCTAGCAATCCTGCTTCCAAATCATGTGTAGCAAGGGCATTACCGGCCAAAAGCGCATGTACGTAACCGTTCTCCACTAACTTAGAAAACGCTTTTCGCGCTTCATGATCAAAAGTACAAGCGGGTCCAAGAACCCAGACAATATAGCCATTTTCTTTTTCATGCTTCAATAGTTCATTCAAAAAATCATAATCACAGGAAAAACCCGTTTCACGACTTCTTCCCTGCCTGAAAGAAAAAACTTCAGCTTTATTTTCTTCTTTTGTTTTAAAACAATTTGAATGAATATATATTCCTTCGGAGCCGTCTTCTGTTCGTCCCATTATGATAGCATCTCCAAAATTTACATTTCTGAATTCTCTTACGTGAATTTTACCATCCTCATAGACTGCGACACAGTCCATTCTTGTATCTTCCGCCAGAAGCCATGTGCCATTCACTTTAAAGTATTCCGGGAAAATAGAAGTTGCATGATAGCCAATGGGTGCAGCCATATCCTTTGGCGCAGCTTCAATCACTGCATTTGGGGCATTAGCAAATTCTGCAGCGGTAAAATCCGGATAAATATATTCATTTAATTTAAAAGTCATCCTGTGTTCCTTCTTCCTGTACGTAATATTTTTTTTTAACTTTTTAAGTATATCATAAAATTATTTGATTTCCAAAGAAAATCATATTGTGATTTTCTTAAATTTCTATTTCTGTTCCACTGAAAAAGGATTTTTTCGAATAGCTATTGTATATAAAAACGGGTATTCTTCTTTTAAATAATATATATACCCGATCCATTCCTTCACCATGGCTTTGTAGGCTCTCTGTAAATCAACGGCCAGATGACTGGTGTCACTTTCTGAAAGAGTTTTTAGGTCTCCACGAGTTTTCAGCTCGTCTGCCACATGAAAAACAGCCCACAACATATCAGTAAAAGCTTCATGTTCAAGCAAATTCGGATTTTCCAGAAGTTTCAAAAGGAATCCTCTGTTCTTGTCCATGATGGAAGCCAGTTCCCCCAGTTTTTCTGATTTCACTTGAAAATTATATTCAAAATTCTCAACAAGTTTCTTTGCGGTTTTTACATCTTTATGCTCTAATTCATTCATCTGAATCAGTTCACATTCCTTCAGGTGATTTTGATCAAAGCGGGATATTTCCATCATCATCTCCACGCCAGATTCAACGAAAAATGTACTGATGATTACATTTATTTTTTTCGTTGTTCTTCGTCTTTCAGTAATATTTAAAAACTTATTGATGACAAGCGACACAATCAATGCTTGAAATGGCAAAAATGCCATATCCTGTAGCATTAAAAAAAACGTATCGTGAATATCATGAAATAGCACATACTGTATGGCGTAAATCATTGCTGAAACTGTCGTTAATGTGACGATAAGAATTATATTGTCTCTTTTATTTTTCATAGATTTCTTTTTATTCCTCCTTCTTGAACTACTTTACACCATTATAATAGGAATAAATGAAAAAGTAAAATAGTAATAGCAGCTTGATTGCATCAAATTAGCATGTAGAAAATATAGTTATAAAAAAAATAGAGTTTTATCCGTGCTGACAATCTTGTTTTTTTGATTAGAAATTTCATTTTATCTTTTTTGCGCAAAATTTGAATGAAAACGTATAAAAATTTTACTTTATCCAACATTTACGCTTTATAAAAACATACAAATAGTTGTTATAAGCATTATATTGGGCGTGTGATTAAGATTTCCGGCATAATTATACTTATCCATCTTTTTCAAGATGAAAACGTATAAAAACAAGCTGATTTTTATACGCTTTTCAATTAATTTTGGTGTTTACGTATAAATTACCATTTCAGGACTAATTCAAATCGCGATTTCAGGACTAATTCGAATTGCGATTTCAGGACTAATTCAAATCGCGATTTCAGGACTAATTAGAATTGCGATTTCAGGACTAATTAGAATTACCATTCCAGGACTAAGTCGAATTACCATTTCAGGACTAAGTCGAATTGCGATTTCAGGACTAAGTCGAATTACCATTCCAGGACTAATTCGAATTGCGATTTCAGGACTAAGTCGAATTGCCATTCCTGAAATCATTTTTTACATATTTGATATAAATGATTTCAGATTGAATCACTATTTATTATGTTCCTGATTCCAAAGTTTGCAACCACAAAAAAGGGAATCAACATCTACTCGACGTTAATTCCCGATTTCATTGGAGGCGACACCCAGATTTGAACTGGGGAATAGGGCTTTTGCAGAGCCCTGCCTTACCACTTGGCTATGTCGCCATGGAAATTGGCTAGGGTAGAAGGATTTGAACCTTCGAGTGACGGAATCAGAATCCGTTGCCTTACCGCTTGGCTATACCCCAACGTTAATTGTGGTAAAATTTTAATGGTGGTAAAAATTTTAATTGTGGTAAAATTTTAATGGGGTGGATGATGGGGATCGAACCCACGTATGCAGACGCCACAAGCCTGTGTCTTAACCACTTGACTACACCCACCATGTTATTGTTGGTTGTTAAAATTAAATGGCGATCCGGATCGGGCTCGAACCGACGACCTCCAGCGTGACAGGCTGGCATTCTAACCAACTGAACTACCGGACCGCAAATAAAAAATGGTGGGCGCTATAGGGCTCGAACCTATGACCCTCTGCTTGTAAGGCAGATGCTCTCCCAGCTGAGCTAAGCGCCCATCAAATATGGTAGCGGCGAGTGGATTCGAACCACCGACCTTCCGGGTATGAACCGGACGCTCTAGCCAACTAAGCTACACCGCCATACCGCGAGTCCGAAGGACTGTCGCAAGTAATATAATACCATTTTGAGTGTTTTGTGTCAACCTGTTTCTTGAAGATTTCATGTTTTTATTTATTCAAGATGCCAGACTTTTTAAAAATGTCAGCACCTTGTTTTTCAAAATGTCAGCACCTTGTTTTTCAAAATGCCAGCGCCTTGTTTATTGTAAAACGGCACTGGCATTTACTCAAATTTTAAATCCGCAATATCTAAATGTATATCCCATAAAACCAATTTCCACCAAATTTATTATACGAACAAACTCATATCAGATTCTTCAGCATTGGCAAGCATTGCTGCTGCGCCTCCGATTTTCACGCCGTCGATTAATTCTTCTTGTTTAATTCCCATTAAATCCATACTCATAGAGCAGGCAACAATTTCAACACCATTTTCCATTGCCATGGCTATTAACTCTTCAAGACTGTCAACGTTCTTATTTTTCATGACCATTTTGATCATTTTAGCGCCCATGCCACCCATATTCATATTGGACAGTTTAAGCTTTCCAGCACCTCTTGGCATCATTGCACCGAACATGGTAGAAATGAAGTCTTTTTTTACAGCTACTTTTTCAGGTCTTCTCAGCGCATTCAGTCCCCAGAAGGTACAGAATATGCTGACTTCTCTACCCATTGCTGCTGCTGCATTTGCAATGATAAAAGTGGCAAGAACTTTGTCTAGGTCGCCTGAAAACAGAATAAGATTTTTTTTGTCACATGGACCATTATTGGCAGCTCCGCAAGAAGCATTCGCCAAATGTTGCATCCCTTTTTTCCTGATGGTTGTCACCGCAATACCCTTGCTTTGGGTATTATCTATAAATACATTCCCCGTTCTTCTACAGAAGCCTTCAATATCCGAAGCAAATGCTACATCCGTTGTTGAAATTTCTATAACGTCTCCTTCTTTCGCCTCTTTAATTGCTTTTGAAAGTTTTACAATCGGTCCTGGGCATTGAAGTCCGCAGGCATTGATTTTAATAATATCTCCAACAGGAACAGCTTCTTCATGATGAATAGGCCTTTGCGTATCTGTATCAATAACAGGTGCCGCTTCTCCACCACCCATAATGGAATTGTAAAGTCTGTACCCACCCGATAAATTATAACAGTCAAAGTTCTTCTGGGTTAATATTCTTGTAGCAACATAACCTCTCAATCCAATCTGGCAAGTGACATAAACTTTCTTTGATGGATCCAACTCGTTAAAGCGGAGTCTCAAATCATCAAGAGGAATATTAATAAATCCTTCAATGGCGCCGTTCTGAAATTCCAATTCGGTTCTTGTATCTAGAAGAATGACGCTGCCATCTCTAGGTAGGCTTTCTACATCATGCCAATGGAAATTTTTCACTTTTTCTGTTAGGCTATTTTCTATAGAAAATCCAATCATATTTACTGGATCTTTTGCTGACGAATATGGAGGTGCATAGCATAATTCAACCTGTGTCAAATCAGTGGCTGTCATCCCTGCTCTTATTGCCATTGCAAGAACATCACATCTTTTGTCCACGCCTTCATAACCAACAATTTGAGCCCCCAAGATTTTGCCTGTCTTTTTCTCATAGACTGTCTTAATGGACATGTTGACAGCTCCAGGGTAATACCCTGCGTGGGAAGCACTATATGTAAATTGTTTTTCATAATCAAGTCCAAGTCTTATCGCTGTTTTTTCATTGACGCCTGTTGTCGCAACGGTTAACTCAAACGCCTTCAAAATGGCGCTGCCTTGTGTGTTTTTGTACTCGCTTGGAATACCACAAATATTATCTGCAGCAATTCTTCCCTGTTTATTTGCGGGACCAGCAAGTGGTATCATCGCCTTTTGCCCTGTGACAAAATCCGTCACTTCAACGGCATCTCCAACGGCATAAATGTCTGGATCGGATGTAAGCATATTTTCATTGACGATGATTCCGCCTCTGGCATTACAATCAAGCCCAGCTTCTTTAGCGATCGCGGTTTCTGCTTTAACGCCAATTGCCATAATAATCATATCAGCCTGTACTTTTTCATTCGTCGTTGTTAATTCAAGTCCACCGTCTTTTTCGTCGATGGCACTGACCCCTTCACCAAGAAGCAATCGAACGCCCAGCTGACTCATATGATTATGAACTTCACAGGCCATATCATAGTCTAAAGGAGCTATTACCTGATTCAACATTTCGACTACTGTCACTTTTATGCCAAGATTGTGAAGATTTTCAGCCATTTCAATACCAATATACCCGCCACCTACAACAACTGCACTTTTAGGCTTTGTCTGGTCAACGAAATCTTTTATTTTATAGGTATCAGGAATTGTACTTAGGGTAAATATTTTGTGTGAATCTACACCATTTCCTCCCAAGGCTGGTTTAATAGGCCTTGCGCCAGGAGACAGCAGTAATTTATCATAACTTTCCTTATATTCTCCCTTTCGGCTTCTAATAGTTACCATTTTATTTGCTGGATCGATTTCAATCACTTCACTGCCAATTCTTACATCAACATTAAATCTGGCGTTGAAGCTTTCTGGTGTTTGAAGTGTCAAGGCATCTTTATCTGTAATTTCTCCACCTATATAATAAGGAAGACCACAATTTGCAAAAGAAATATAGTCCCCTCTTTCAAACATTATAATTTCAGAATTTTCATCAAGTCTTCTTAACCTTGCAGCTGCCGAAGCGCCCCCTGCAACACCGCCAACAATTATTATTTTCATATTATTTTTTTCCTCCTAAAATATCTTTCACCTAAAAATATTATTTACTTATTTAGTTAATTATATAACACTCTCCAGAATGTTTACTGTGATAAAGTCACCAAGAAAAGGGTTGTTAAAGGAGGAATTTCAAATATAAAGCTGCTTTCTTCGACTTTTTCAATTTTCACTTCATATAATAGCTCCATGGCAGTAGCCCCTTCTCCAAATCTGTTAATCAATTCACATCTTTTTGAGTTGTTTTCATCATTATTTACAAAAATATTCACTTCTTGCTTATTGTTTTTATACGTCAGCACAAGTACATTGTCTTTTCCGTGACTTATTTCCGGAAATTCCGTCAACATATCTAACAATTGGTCGTTTCTTAATTTTGTAATCTTGTAATACCATTCTAAGATTATGGTGTTTTCTCTTCCCCAAGGATACGTTGCCCGGTTGTAAGGGTCGGCTTCCCCTTCCATACCAACCTCATCTCCATAATAAATAGATGGGATTCCAGGCAAAGCCATTTGAAGTGCAGAGATCATTTTCAGTCTTTGAATTGCTTCCTTCATTCCGGCTTCATCGATTTTACTTACACAGGTATTCAATCTGGTCAAAATTCTGGGTCTGTCATGACTGCCAATTAAATTCATTGCAGATAAAATTGCCGGTTTCGGATAATTTTCATAGAGGCTCATCATCATTTCTTTTAAGTCATAAGCGCTTATTTTTTTGATGGCAAAATCTATTAAGCCATTATAAAACGGATAATTCATCACAGAATGAAGCTGATCACCACCAAAATAATTTCTCATTTTCCCGTAGCTCACCTTATTGGAAGCATCTTCCCAAACCTCTCCGATAAGAAAGGCTTCTGGGTTTTCCTCTTCAAGAGTTTTCCTGATTCCACGAATGAAATCCTCAGGCAGCTCATCGGCAACATCCAATCTGAATCCCATGACACCTCTTCTGATCCAATACCTTATGACACTGTTATCCCCTTTATATATAAAATTGATATAGCTTTCGTCATTTTCATTTACATTCGGCAAATCATCCACATCCCACCAGGACTCATATTTTTCAGGATAATTTTTGAAAGAATACCATTTAAAATAATTGGATGTGGTGCTGTTATAAGCGCCAACAGTTTCATACTTCCCTTTTTTATTGAAGTAGATGCTGTCAGCCCCTGTATGATTAAATACGCCATCCAGTATGATCCCAATATCTCTTTTTTTTGCTTCAGCAATCAATTCATCAAAATCCGCCAATGTACCAAGCACACCGTCTATTTTCATATAATCGCCGGTATCATACCGGTGAGGACTGGCAGCTTCAAAAATCGGATTTAGATAAATAATCCCAACACCAAGCCCAGCAATATAATCAAGTTTACTGGTAATTCCTTTCAAGTTTCCGCCAAAGAATCCCCATTGGACAATTCTACCTTTTGTGTCCTTATGATAAGAAGGCTTGTTCTCCCAAGATGCCTGAATGTAGGAACCTTTTTTAGGGGAATTGACCTTTCCGTCCTCATTTCCATTGCAAAAACTATCTGGAAATATTTGATACATGATTCGGTTTTGAACCCATTTTGGCACCACAAAATTGCTGGAAACAGTGATTTGGAAGGAAGGCGGCTGACTCCGATAAAACATGCCTATGCCACCTGCGTGATCCATATTATTTCCAACATAAAATTCCGGCCCGTCAGATTGAATAATAAAGAAATACCAAACAATCCCAGACTTTTCTGGCATGATAAGATCTACTTCAAAAACACTTTCTGCATTTCTTACCATTTCAACTATTTTTTCCTGATCTCCTATCCAGAGTCTAGCCTTTACGGTTCCGTGGAAATCTTCGTCTACTTCCATTCCAAGGGTTACCTTTTCACCGCAGTTCACGGCACCAAAAGGTTTTCTGTATTCAGTTTTTCTTGAATCATGTAATGCTTTCATATAATCTCATATATTCTTCCGCTGATTTATTCCAGCTAAATTCTACACCGGCTGCGTTTCTCTTGAGTTTTCTCCAAGCAGCCTTATCATTTCTATATATATCCAAAGCTCTTTTTATGGTAAATAAAAATTCATGTGCGTTAATGTTCGAGAAGGAAAACCCTGTTCCCGCCCCCGTGTAATGATTGTAAGGAATCACTGTATCAATCAGACCGCCTGTTTCTCTGACGATTGGGATTGTCCCATATTGCATGGCCAACAGCTGAGAGATGCCACAAGGCTCAAAATAAGATGGCATCAGAAAAACATCTGCCCCTTTATAAAGTGTTTCTGCCAGTTCTTCATTAAACCCAATGATGCTTTTTACATTTTTAGGATATTTGGTCTCAAAATGCTTCAGCATATTTTCGTAATGGGCTTCCCCGCTTCCAAGGAAAATCATTTGCACATCTTCCGTTGCCAATTCGTCCATCACATGGGCTAGCAAGTCCATCCCTTTTTGAGCTGTCAGTCTAGAAATTATCGTTAAAAGAGGAATATCATCTTTTATTTCAAATCCCATTTTCTCCTGCAGCGCCGCTTTCGTTTTCCCTTTGTCATAAACTGTATGCTGATAATTAATTCCGTTTAAAATTCCTGTAACGCCATGTTCAAGAGAGGCAATGACGCCTTCCAACCCCTCGCCATAATAGCTGTTGGTAATTTCCTTACTGTAGGTGGGGCTGACAGTTGTTACCCGGTCTGATTTAATAATCCCTGCCTTCATATAATTAATATTACCGTTCAATTCCAAAGCTCTCCACGCTTTTTCATCCCCATAAAGACCAAGGAGGTCTCCAAACCAGTACTTGTTAAAAATTCCTTGGTGTTTAATGTTATGGATTGTAAATACTGTTTTAATGGCTTCCAGTTTCTTGTTCTCCCCGAATATTTCCTTTTTAAAAATAGGGACTAAACCTGTATGCCAGTCATTGCAATTAATAACATCAGGTGTAAAGGTCTTGCTGACTTTAACAAATTTCAATATTGCTTTAGAAAAGAATGCAAATCTTTCACAGTCATCATCATATCCGTATAACTCCGGCCGTTTAAAAAAATATTCATTGTCCACAAAGTAATAATGAACGCCTTCATGTTCCAACTCTAGAATACCACAATACAATTTCCTCCAGCCCAGTTCTACTTCAAAAAATTCTATGTGTTTCATTTTATCAGAAAACTCTTTAGGAATTGTTGAGTATTTTGGTAAAATAACCCTCGCATCTGCGCCATACCCGTTTATTACACTAGGCAACGCACCTATAACATCCCCAAGCCCACCACTTTTTACAAAAGGGGCACATTCAGAAGCAGCAAATAGTACTTTCATATGTATCCTCCGTTTCTTATCCAGCTAAAAATTTAAATGACAACCCTACTTGGCCAAAACCTTAAACGACAACGCCTTTTGGCAAGTACATTGGACTGTCCCCCTGTGCTTTCAGTACAGTATTGGCCGGTATTTTAATGCCTTTGTCCAGAATGACGTTCTCAAGAATACTGTTTTCACCAATTTCACAGTTATGCATCACAACGCACCCGCTGATGCGGCTATTTTTACCAACATTCACTTTCCGAAAAAGCAAACTGTTTGTGACTTTTCCGTCCAAAATACATCCACTTGCGATATATGAATTTTTAACGATAGCATTTTCCATATATTTTGTTGGTGGACTGTCTTTGATCTTTGTAATAATTTTTTCTTCCCAATCAAAGAGTTCGCTTTGAATTTCTGGGTTCATTAACTCCATTGATGTTTGATAATAATCTTCAAGTGTAAAGATTTGCTTCATATAATCCTTATATTCATGCCCTAGAACAATCTTTTCCGGAAGATTTGATTCCACCAAATCCAGCAAGTCCTTGAATTCCGTATCTCTACAGCTTAATATCATCTCAATAAGTAGCTTTCTATTGAAAATAAAAACATCTGCAAACGTTGATTCTAAGCCAGAAGTATCTTTATCTTCTGTTCGTATGATTTGATTGACTCTACCATTTTCATCCATCACAAGTTTTGATTCAACTTTTTTATTGCAATTCAATCCGTTTTGATAAACTAGGGTGATATCTGCCCCTCTCTTTTCATGCTTTTTCAATAGTTTTGAATAATTCATATTGAACACATAATTGCTTGCTGAAATAATGACAACATCTGATTCTTCAGCTGTCAAGAATTCAATATTTGCAAGAAAATCCTTTACGCAGAACATTTGAACCCTTGGCTTTAAGGTTGGGGTGACACTGGGAAGCATGAATAAGCCTCCGGAGTTTCTATCTAAATTCCATGCCTTTCCTGCGGCAAGATGGTCAAGCAACGGTCTCATCCTATAAGGTAGAATAACGCCTACAGACCTGATTCCTGCATTAACCATATTAGACAAAGCAAAATCAATCAGTCTATACCGACATCCGAAGGGCACTGCACTTAACGGTCTGTTCTCTGATAATCTTTCAATTGCATTTAGTCTATAATTTGTACTGATAATCCCTGTAACTTTTAACATGGCCTTGCCTCCTTAAATCGTTATTTCAGATCCTGCTACAATCCTACTTTTTGGACTAATCTTCATATTATTTTCAATTATTGTAATCCCATTTGGCTGCACTGGTTTTTTTGTTGCAGTGCCTATCACAGATTCCTCTCCAATAACAACATCCTCTCCTATGATGCTCTTATTCACTCTTGCATTCTCCTGAATTATCACATCAGGGAAAATGATAGAATCCTTGACTACCGCGCCCTCTTTTATGGTGACTCCAGGAGAAATCAAACTGTTTTCAACCTTCCCCAAGATGGTGCAGCCATTACATATAAGAGAATTCTTAATGCTCGATTTAGAACCAATATACTGAGGTGGTCTTGCATCTGTGTTTGAATTCGAAGTAATTTTAAAGTTTTTTTCAAATAAATCAAGGCTTGGCGAATCTCCCAGCAGTTCCATATTTGCCTCGTAATAACTTTCGATTGTACCTACGTCCTTCCAGTAAGCGTCAAATCTATGTGCATATAATCTTTTATTATCCGACAGCAGCTTTGGTATAATATTCTTCCCAAAATCATTCTCTGAATAAGGATTTGCTTCATCGACAATTAGTGCATCTCGCAAAACATCCCAAGCGAATATATAAACGCCCATAGAAGCTAGGGTGCTTTCAGGGACTTTTGGTTTTTCTGTAAATTTTGTAATTCTGTTATCCTCATCCACCGACATAATCCCAAATCTTGAAGCCTCTTCATAGGAGACATCAAGAACTGCAATCGTCGCATCAGAATTAGTGTCCATATGCTCTTGAAGCATATTCCTATAATCCATTTTATAAACATGGTCTCCTGAAAGAACAAGGACACACTTGGGATTATACTGATCGATAAAGTTAATGTTCTGATAAATGGCATTTGCAGTCCCTTTGTACCAGGTTCCACCCCTTTGCCCTTGATAAGGCGGTAAAATATGCAGTCCCCCTGTATCAATATCCAAATCCCAGGCAGATCCCACCCCAACATAGGAATTCAGTAGAAATGGTTTGTATTGGGTCAGCATACCCACCGTTTCTATCCCTGAATTTACACAGTTGCTTAAGCAAAAGTCCACAATTCTGTATTTTCCTCCAAATACCAGCCCTGGCTTTGCGATGTTTGCAGTGAGACACTTCAATCTACTTCCCTGTCCTCCAACAAGCAGCATTGCTACACATTCTTTTTTCTTCACAATTAAACCTCCTATTATCTCAGCCTACCATCAATAATGTTTTCTAGATTACATATGTCTAACCATCCAGATATCATTTGCATAATCCCTTACGGTTCTATCACTTGTGAAATATCCCGCACTGGCTATATTGTTTAAACCCATTTCCGCCCATCTCAATCTGTCTTTATAAACCTGACAAAGTTCATCAAAGGCATCCATATAGGATTGAAAGTCATTTAATACAAAAAAGGTGTCGTTATTATTCACTAGAGAATCATAAATCATTTTTGTTTCTCCTGTATCTGTGCCATAAGATCCATCTATTAGTTGCTCTAGTACCTTCTTCAATCTTGGGTTGGTTTCAAATTCATCTCTAGATAAGTAATCACGGCTTTTCTGCATTTCTATCACTTCTTCTGCAGTAATACCAAATATCCTGATGTTTTTGGGACCTGCTGCTTCTAGTATTTCAACGTTTGCGCCATCAAGGGTACCCAAGGTCACTGCGCCGTTAAACATGAATTTCATATTACCTGTGCCGGAAGCCTCTTGACTTGCAGTAGAAATTTGCTCGCTGATGTCTGCCGCCGGATAAATTATTTCGCCCAATGTCACATTAAAGTTTTCTAAAAATACCACTTTAATTTTATTATTGATTTTTTGATCATTGTTAATCTTTTCAGCAAGCATATTGATAAGTTTTATTGTTGCTTTTGCATAAAAGTAACCTGGTGCTGATTTCCCAGCGAAAATAAAAGTGCAAGCCGGAATATCCAAATTTGGGTTTTCTTTTATTCTGTTATATAAATCCATTATTTTAAGGGCAGAAAGCAGCTGCCTTTTATAAGCATGGATCCGCTTTACCTGTACATCAAAAATGGAATCAGGGTCTACGATAACACCATTGTGCTTTTCGATATATTTTGCAAGCACTTTTTTGTTTTCCAGTTTTGTCTGGTTAATCTGCTTCAAAAAAGTTTCATCCTTGTCAAATTCTTTTAACTTGCTCAGTTCTGCTGCCTTTTCTCTCCATTCCTCTCCTATTTTGTTTGTGATTAGTTTGGAAAGTGTAGGATTTGCGCTGAACAGGAATCTTCTGTGGCTGACGCCGTTGGTTTTATTATTGAATTTTTGCGGATAAATCAGGTAGAATTCAGGGAAAATATTTTCCTTCAATATCTTTGAATGAAGCTTTGCAACACCATTCACTGAGTAGCTTCCTATAATGGCAAGGTTTGCCATGTGAACATATCCATCCCGAATGATCGCTGTTTTATGAAGCAGTTCTTTAGCCTGCCCATCGAAATTTGCATAGATTTCTTCCCCGTATCTTCTGTCTATTTCTTCAATAATCTGGTAAACCCTTGGAAGTAAGGATTTTACTAATCCGACCGGCCATTTTTCCAGTGCTTCCGGTAAAATTGTATGATTTGTATAGGATATTGTATTTTTTGTAATAACCCATGCTTGATCCCAGCTGAGGTTTTCTTCATCCAAGAGAATTCTCATCAGTTCTGGAACACATAATGCAGGGTGCGTGTCATTAATATGCAATCCAACCTTCCGGCTTAAATTCTGAATTCGCATGCCGTTTTTTTGCTGGTATTTGATAATAGACTGAATCCCAGCAGAAACAATTAAGTACTCCTGTTTCAGTCTCAATTCCCTGCCAGATGGATGTCGGTCGTCTGGGTAAAGAATGTATGAAATGGCTTCCACCTCTGACTGATATTGCATGGCCTTCCCAAAATTCCCTGTATTGAAAGACGTCATATCCATCTCTTCTTCGATAGGCTCTGCACTCCAAAGTCTCAAATTATTTATGTTTAAAGTATCTTTGATCCCTATCATAGGGATATCATAAGGAACTGCAAGGACTGGCTGGTAGTTTTCCAAGGTAAATTTACGAACCCCGTTTTCTTCGGAATAGACAACGTCCCCGTTAAATTTCACAATAACGGCTTTGTCTCGTTTACAGCGTTCCCATGGATATCCGTTTTTAAGCCAGTTATCAGGGAGTTCCATCTGATAGCCGTTCACAATCTTCTGGGTGAACAACCCGAACCTGTATCTCATACCATTGCCGTGACCCGCCATGCCCATATGGGCCATGCTGTCAAGCATACAAGCCGCAAGCCTTCCCAATCCACCGTTCCCGGTTCCCGGATCTGCTTCTTGCTCAAGCAATTCATCATAATTGATGCCCATTTCTTCCAGTCCGGTTTCAACAATTTCCTGAATATCAAGATTTACTAGGTAATACTTCAACAATCTTCCAATTAGAAACTCCATAGAAAAATAATAGATCTGTCTTTCATTATACTTTGCATATTTTTTCCCCGTATCAATCCAGCTGATATTTATTTTTTCTCTCAGTAATTTCAGCAAAGTCACATAACTAATGGTGACGTCTGCTTTTTCAGGGAAAGCTCTTCCCTCTAATTCTTCATATTTTTCTTTAAATGCGGCTATAAATTCCCGCTTTGATTTAAATAAACTTCCCATGTTCACACCTCATTCTATATAAATTTCTCATATTAACGCCTCATTCTCTTCTTCGAGTTTGAAAATAATACCTGACAAAGGGGGCAACTTTATTTTCATTGAATCTTTTTTCCCATTATAGGGGAATGTCTCTGTTTTGATATGCTTATTTATAAAGTACCCATTACCCCCGTACTCTACGCTATCTGAATTAATCAATTCCAAGTAATTTCCCTTTTGGGATACAGCCACTCTATAGTCTTGATACCCCTCGGGTTTGAAATTAATAACGACCACAAGTGTATTACCTTTGACTTTTCTTTGATAAACTAGTATTGACTGATTTGAATTGTTTACATCCAGCCAATCAAAGCTGTCAAGACTCCCGTCGTTTTCGTACAATGCATTGTTTTCTTTATAAATGCCATTCAATTTTTTGGTAAATTGTTGAAACTTCAAATGTAAGGGGAAATCTAGCATAAACCATTCCAATCCTTCTTCATATTTCCATTCAATATACTGAGCGAATTCATTTCCCATAAAATTTAATTTTTTCCCGGGCTGTGTCATTTGATAAATGGCTAGGCTTCGGTCCCCTGAAAATTTGTTAAAATTATCTCCATACATTTTATCAACCAATGATTTTTTTCCATGAACCACTTCATCATGAGATATTGGCAAAATAAAATTTTCTGAAAACGCATAAGCCAATGAAAAAGTGAGTAAATGATGATTATTTTTTCTTTCATCAAAAGGTAGTTCAACATATTTAAGGGTATCATTCATCCACCCCATATTCCATTTAAAGTTAAACCCAAGCCCTCCGTCGTAAGGTGGTTTTGTGACGTTTTCCCAGGCAGTAGATTCTTCAGCGATCATCATTGCATTGGGGAAATTCTCAAGGATCAAACTGTTTGATTTTCTTATAAAATCAATGGCTTCAATATTTTCTCTTCCCCCATAAATATTTTTCTTGAGAACATCCTGTTCGCTATGTTCGCCATGATCGTTATGATCGCTGTCAAAATTCAGATAAAGCATGCTTGTAACGCCGTCAACCCTGATTCCGTCAAAATGAAATTGCTCAATCCAGAATAATCCGTTGGATAAGAAAAAATTAAATACTTCCTTTTTTTTGAAATTTGTCTTATAGGTCCCCCAGTGTTTATGGATTTCTGCTTCATAAAGGGGGGTGCCATCAAATTGCCCAAGGCCATGGGCATCCATACAGAAATGACCTGGAACCCAGTCCATAATTAACCCAATATCTTCATGATGGCAGGCGTCAATAAAACTTCTCAATTCATCTGGATTTCCAAATCTTGAGGTAGCACTGAAATACCCTGTGGACTGATACCCCCAAGAACCGTCAAAAGGATGTTCCGTCAACGGCATTACTTCAATATGTGTATAGCCCATTTCCAAAACATAGGGTATTAATTCTTCTTTCAACTGACTATAGTTATAACAGGAGCCATCCGGATTTTTTTTCCAGGAGGTAAAATTCACCTCGTAAATATTCATCGGTCTTTTTAAGTGGTTCTTTCTTTCGGGATTATTTTGATACTTTTTATCCTTCCACACATACTGATCTAAGTCAAATATGATAGAAGCTGTCTTTGGTCTGACCTCAGAAAAAAAAGCAAAGGGATCCCCCTTGTGAAGGAACTCCCCTTTTTTTGTTTTTATTAAATATTTATATGCCGCGCCTTCTTTTGCCCCAGCAATAAACTTAGTCCAGATTCCACCAGGTAGCATTTCCATATAATCAGCAGTGCCATCCCAGTCATTGAAGTCGCCTTCCACTGAGACCTCTGCAGCATTCGGTGCCCATACCGTGAAATAAACCCCTTCATTTTTCGGATCTTTTGAAAGGTGAGCGCCGAATTTTGAATAGCAATTGTAAAATCTGCCATCCCTGAAAAGAGTTGCTTCCTCTTGGGAGATAATGTTTGCGTTCATAGATATCATCTCCTTTTCTTTTTATTATATCACAGAATATGGTTATTTCAAGCCCAATATAAGCAGCCTAGAATGGGTTTGAAACCCATTCTAGGCTGCTTATATTGGGCTTGAAATAGGCAAAAACGTTAGAATCATTTGGCGTTTCAACAAAAAATGCCTGTGGAAAGTTATCCACAGGCATTTTTGAATTCGATTGGGTGGCTCAGGTTAATTCTAGGATAATACCTGTGGATAAGTATCCACAGGTATTTTGTGTTGCAATTTCAATATGTAGAGGCTTTTCAAGCCTGTAAAAACAGGCTTGAAACCCATTATAAGCATCCGACATTGGGCTTCAAGCCCAATGTCGGATGCTTATAATGGGCTTATGTTGATCCCGGTTTGCTTGAACCCGGGGATTTTGCTTGTAGGATCAAGGGCTTCTGCATCGGTTAAAACATTTGCGCCTTCTCCAAAATGAAATGGCATGAAGGCCGTTCCAGCCTTGAGCCCTGTGGAAAGGAAGGCAGTGGTCTGAATTTCGCCACGTAGGGAAGCAACCCGAACCTTGTCTCCATCATTAATTCCTATTTTTTCCGCATCTTCTAAATTTATTTCAATGTAATTTTCAGGATATTTCTCATTAATCTGAGGCGTCAGCTTCGTCATGGTCCTCGTATGATAATGCTCTAACACTCTACCCGTCATCAGGATAATCGGATAGTCAGCCAGCATCGTTTCTGGCGAAGGATTATGTTCAACTGACACAAGTACACCTTTCCCTATTGCAGGGCCCGCCATGTGCAACACAGGGGTTCCTGGATGGTCTTCTGCCGGGCATGGCCAGCATAGGCCTTCCTCTTCAATTCTCTCATAGCTAATCCCCTTGTAGCTTGGTGTCAGCTCCCGCATTTCATCATAGATATCCTGGGCACTGGCATAGGTGCTCTGATACCCAATTTTATTCATCAAAGCAGCTACTATTTGCCAATCTTCTCTTGCTTCCCCTTTTGGTTCAACTGCCTTTCGTACTCTCTGCACACGTCTTTCCGTATTGGTGAAAGTTCCTTCCGTTTCCGCAAAACAGGTAGATGGCAAGATAACATCCGCAAACTCAGTGGTCTCATTTAAAAATATATCCTGAACAACGACAAACGCCTTATCCAATGCCTTCTCCATGTGACGAGTATCCGGATCAGAAACCATCGGGTTTTCTCCCATAATATATAATAGTTTTACCTTACCCTGTAATATCTCCTCCGGAACGGTGGTAACGGTAAGCCCCGGTTTACTGTCAAGGTTCACGCCCCAGGCTGTTTCAAATTTTTCTTTTGTCGCCAGATTCATTACCTTCTGATAGCCGGGATAATCCCCAGGCAATGCCCCCATATCACAGGCCCCTTGAACATTGTTCTGCCCCCTCAAAGGGTTCACTCCTGCGCCGATTTTGCCAATATTTCCAGTAACCATCGCAAGATTTGACATACTTATTACATTCTGTGTACCATTGATATGCTGTGTAATGCCCATGGCATAGGCTATATAAGAGCTTGTCGCCGTTGCATACATCCTTGCGGCCTCAATAATATCTTCTGGATCAAGCCCACAGATTTCTCCTGTATATTCAGGAGTATATTTCTCAACAGTTGCCATTAATTCCTCAACACCAACCGTGTGTTCCCTAATATATTTCTTATCCTCAAGACCCTCATTAAATATGACGTGAAGCATCCCATTGGTCAATGCCACACTGGTTCCCGGTTTCATTTGAAGATAAATATCAGCATCTTCAGCGAGTGGAATTCGTTTCGGGTCAGCCACAATCAGCTTCGTTCCCTTGGCAACCGCTTGGCGGATGAAGGCGCCCATCACTGGATGCGTCTCCGTTGTATTTGAACCGGTTACAAATATCAGCTCCGCTTTTTTCACATCAGCAATCGGATTTGTCATGGCTCCACTACCCAATGTGTTAGCAAGGCCGGAAACCGTTGATGAATGGCAAAGTCTGGCGCAATGATCCACATTGTTCGTGCCGATGGCCGCCCGCATAAACTTCTGGAACAGATAATTATTTTCATTGGTAACTTTCGCACTTGAGAAACCCATAATAGCATCTGGTCCGAATTTTTCTTTCACATCCATTATCTGATCCGCAACAAGACTAAGTGCCTCATTCCAGGTAGCCAGCTCCAGTTTTCCATTTTTTCGGATCATTGGTGTTGTTAGTCTGCTTTTATGATTGATGAAGTCATAAGCAAAACGACCCTTCACACAAAGCATTCCCTGGTTGGCAATGCCATCTGCCGGCTCAACACCAACCACTTTTCCCCATTTTGTAAGTAGGTTCATTTGGCAACCCACGCCACAATAGGTACAGGTAGTTTTGGTTTTTTCCGTTTCCCAATAGGCTGCAGGATATTTCCCCTTGCCTTCCAGTGCACCTGTAGGGCAAACTGCCACACACATGCCACAACCAACACAACCTCTGTCCTCCAGCGTCTCCTTATAAGTTGGCTCCGCATTTGCATTTTCATCAGGCAGATCTCCCTGCGCGCCAATCTGCATACGCTCCTGACACACCCGAACGCATTTTCCGCACGCAATGCATTTATTCGGATCTCGGCGTATAAAATCGTGCTCATCATCTATTTTTAATATCTCTACAGGCCCGTGAAGGGACGCTCTTGATACCCCAAATTGATGGGCATAATCAATCAGTTTGCATTCATAATAATCATGGCATCCGCATTCCAAGCATCTTGATGCTTCCTGCTTAGCCGCTTCTTCGGTATGACCCATGATAATTTCTCGAAAATTGTTTTTTCTTATTTCAGGCGTAAGTTGGTCCATTTTAGGTCTGCACAGCCATTCTCTATCGTCGAAAGTAGCCATCGCAAGGCTATCGAACTCCACCAATGTGGGTTTTTCAAGCTTTATCTCTTTGCCCTGTAAATACAATTCAATGCATGTTGCTGCTTTTCTAGCATCTGCAATCGCTTCAATGGCTATAGAAATTTTGTCATTTCCGCAATCGCCACCTGCAAAAACACCTGGAATACTGGTCATGTAGGTATTCTGATCGTATGCGATTCCGCCTTTTTTGGTTCTAGCAACCCCACCCAGATCCAATGGATCCACTGCTTGTCCAACTGCAAGAATCAAGGTGTCGATTTCCAGTTCTTCCAGCATTCCCTCCACCGCTACGGGGCTACGTCTGCCAGTTTCATCCGGCTCTCCTAGGGTCATTACCTGAAGGATTATTTTCAAAGCTACCGATTTTTCTTCCGATTCAGTTCCGGCTTCAAATTTAGCCTCTGCTCCCGATTGCGCTCCCGCTTCTGCTCCCGATTCTGCTCCCGCTTCTGCTCCCGATTGCGCTCCCGCTTCTGCTCCCGATTCTGCTCCCGATTCTGCTCCCGATTTAGCTTTAGAAAGTACTTCAATTGGGTTTCTCAGATTTTTAAAGATAACCCCTTCCTCTTCCGCCTCAATAATTTCTATTTCATCAGCAGGCATTTCATCCTTTGTTCTTCTATAAATACTATAAACTTCAGTTGCACCAAGTCTTATCGCTGTTCTGCAGGCATCCATGGCTGTATTACCGCCGCCTACAATCGCAACTCTTTTCCCTATGTGAACCTGCTCTTTTTTTGCAACCCGCTCCAAAAACTGTATGCCGCCCAGTACCCCC
>JBBRXC010000013.1:0-21651 GCA_038248745.1 Peptostreptococcales bacterium
AGACTGATTAGACAATATTTAGGGGAAGAAATAGATTTAGGAGATAAATAAATAAATAAGGAATGAGTCAAAAACGAAAAAGCGAGTCAAAGAAGACTCGCTTTTTCGTTTTTGATAAATCATACTATGCAATAAAAGACTAGAACGAATGGCTTTATTAAAAAATAACGGGTTGGCATGATTATTGCTGTGTATATGAAGGAAACATAAGTATAAACATCTATAAAAAATCTATAGGTAAATACAGGATATATTTATCATTAACTGAAAATTATAAGGAGGGGAAAATGAATTATTGGAATGATTTTAAAGGCACTTTATGGAAAAGTGAGATTAATGTCAGAGATTTTATTCAAGAGAATTATAAGCCTTACGAGGGGAATGAATATTTTCTGACTGGACCTACAGAGGCTACAAATAAATTGTGGGAAAAAGTTTCGAGAATGTTTGAAATAGAGGTTGAAAGAGGTGGTGTCTGTGACATCGATACAAAGGTTCCTTCAACTATAACGTCACACAAGCCTGGATACATCGACAAGTCACTTGAAAAAATTGTTGGACTGCAGACGGATGAGCTACTGAAAAGGGCAATCTTCCCTCGGAGTGGACTTCCTACATTGGAAGAGGCCTTGAACAATTATGGATATAAGTTGGATGAAGCAGTAAAAGATATTTATTCAAACCACAGAAAGACACACAATGAAGGGGTAATGTCCGCTTATACCCCGGAAATTCGTAAAGCCTGTGAGGCAGGAATCATTACCGGGTTGCCTGAGAATTACGGACGGGGTCGGCATATAGGGGACTACAGAAGGGTTGTTCTTTACGGTGTTGATTTCATTATCACCCAGAAACAGGACGAATTTAAGCTTCTAGAACCAGGAGAAATGACACCTGAGGTGATTCAGCTGAGAGAAGAACTTACAGACCAGATAAAATCCTTGCATGAGTTCCATGAAATGTGCCTTTCTTATGGTTTTGATGTGTCCGAACCAGCAAAGACGGCTCAGGAGGCGGTACAATTTTTATACTTGGCTCTTCTAGCAGCCGCTAAACAGAATGATGGCGTAACCGTTTCACTTGGCCGTACCTCCACTTTCATTGATATTTACATTGAGAGAGATTTGAGAAACAAGGTTATTACTGAAACTGAAGCCCAAGAGTTAATTGACCATTTCATTATGAAAATCAGAATACTTCGCTTTTTAAGATCTTCAGAATTCAATGAATTGTTTTCAGGAGACCCTACCTGGGTAACCGAGTCCCTTGGGGGTTTTGGTGTTGATGGAAGATTGATGGTGACGAAGACGTCTTACCGTTATTTGCATACATTGTACAACTTGGGAGTTGGCCCGGAGCCGAACCTTACTATACTTTGGTCGGAGCGTCTACCTGAAACCTGGAAAAACTATTGCGCTAAGGTATCCATTGACACTTCCTCCATCCAGTATGAAAACGATGATTTGATGCGCCCTGAATTTGGTGATGACTATGCCATCTCTGGGTGTGTTGGCGCACTGGAACTTGGCAAGGCAACTCAATATTTTGGTGCCCGAATCAATATGCCAAAAGCCTTGCTTTATGCCATAAACGGTGGACGAGATGAAATATCCGGGAAGCAGGTTTCACCAAATTTTGCCCCTATAACATCAGAGTATCTGGATTTTGACCAGGTGATGGAGCGGTTTGAGGAAATGCAGAAATGGCTTGTGGGAGTTTATGTGCAGGCAGTGAACATTATACATTATATGCACGATAAGTATGCCTATGAATCATTCCAGATGTCACTGCATGATTTAAATATAAAACGTTATGAAACTTTTGGCATTGCAGGGCTTTCCATTGCGGTGGATTCTCTGATGGCAATTAAAAATGCTAAAGTCAAGGTGATCAGAAACGAAGAAGGAACAGCCGTGGACTTTGAAACGACGGGTAGTTACATTCCTTTTGGAAACAGCGAAGAGGAAACTGATAGCATGGGGGTTAAACTGATCAAGGATTTTTACAGTCATATTCGTACTCATAAAATGCATCGAAATGCCAAGCCGACGATGTCAATTTTAACAATTACATCAAATGTCGTTTATGGGAAAATGACTGGAGCCACTCCTTGCGGAAGACCGTCAAAAGCACCTTTCTCACCAGGAGTCAATCCGATGAATGGAAGGGACACAAATGGAGCGGTTGCTTCTCTTACATCGGTTAGCGGTATGCCTTATGGTTGTGCTTGCGATGGGATTTCCTATACTTTTGCCATCACGCCTCCGGCACTTGGCAAAGAGGCAGACATTCGGCAGTCAAATCTGGTCAATCTCCTAGACGGATATTTTACGCCTAATGGAGGGCAGCATCTGAATGTGAATGTCTTTGATCGGGCCATGCTTGAGGATGCTATGGCGCATCCTGAAGAATACCCTCAACTTACAATAAGGGTATCGGGATACGCAGTTAATTTTGTTAAGTTGACGAAAGAGCAACAGCTTGATGTTATTTCCCGGACAATAAATGGAGAAATTTAGGTGTTTTCATGAATTCTAATAATATAAACCTAGAAATAGGTAGAATACATTCTTTTGAGAGTTTTGGCACGGTAGACGGCCCGGGAGTAAGGTTTGTGATTTTCATGCAGGGCTGCAAATTCGGATGTCTTTACTGTCATAATCCGGACACCCAGGATATGGTTGCTAACTGTATTACAGCAACGCCAGAGCAGGCTTTCGAGAGAATGCAAAAGTTCAAGGCTTTTTATAAAAAAGGCGGGATTACTGTTTCTGGAGGAGAACCATTGCTGCAGCCAACATTCGTTAAAGAATTGTTTCAGCTATGCAAAGGTGAGGGAATTCATACTGCTATAGATACAGCAGGGGTATTTCTTTCTCAAGAGGTGAAAGAGACCCTGGCCTATGCGGATCTTGTATTACTGGATGTGAAATGCATTGACCCAGATATTCATCAGTCATTGACAGGACAGCCACTCCAACCGACACTTGATTTTGCAGCGTATTTATCAGATCAAGGGATCCCAGTGTGGATCCGGCACGTTCTGGTACCAGGAATAACGGACCGGGATGACCTTCTGGAAAAACTTGCAGAGTACGTTTCTACTTTAAAAAATGTTGAACGAGTGGAAATACTTCCTTTTCACAAATTGGGGATGATCAAATATGAAAAACTTGGCATTAAATTCGCGTTAAAAGATACTGAACCGCCAACTTTGGAGCGGATAGAAAGCGCAAAAAATATATTTAAAAGCAGGGGAATTAAAGGAGGTGGCGCGTAGAGGAAAAATTGTATTTTTGTCATTATATTTTTGGTTCATTAAAGTTTAGACTTAGAAGGAGATGAAATGGGAAACAATATTAAATCTATAGAATTCATAAAATTAGATGTTCCAGCCAGTGGTTGGAGTGAAAACACAAATGTAATCAAGGTCACCGATGAAAATGGTGTATATGGTATCGGAGAGGCCGATGGTTCACCAAGCGTTGTGAAAGCTTATGGGGAACTTGAAACAGAACATTTTCAACTGACAAACATTTGTGAAGTGGCCATTGGAAGAGATCCGATGGAATTTAGAGCCATTTGGGATGATATGTATGATAAAAGCAAATGGGTTGGCTCAAGGGGTATTGGTATCTTTGCAATGTCTGGTATTGATATGGCTTTGTATGACCTTGCAGGAAAACAGCACAATCTTCCAGCATATAAACTTTTAGGGGGGGCTCATCGGGATGTTATAGCACCATACTTTACGCTTTATCCTTCCCATGATTTAGAGAATCCCACAGCAGATGATTATATCAGAATGTATGAACCATTATGCGCAAAAGCAGTTGAAAGAAAATGTAAAGCTGTTAAGGTATGTCTGTCTCCTGGTGTTATCTCCATCCACGATGACAAAGAAGTTGTGCGATTTATCAAAGCACTTAGACAACAATTGGGAGATGATGTAAAACTGCTGGTAGACTTTCTTTATCGTTGGAATGACTGGCAAGCTGCTCGTTGGACGCTTAACAAACTTGAAGACGCTGATCTTTATCTTGCCGAAGCAGTTCTGCAGCATGATGACCTTGAAGGACATAAAAAACTTGCGAACACCGTATCGACCAGAATAGGCGCCTGTGAAATGATGACCACCCATTATGAAATTATGGAATGGGTAAAGAATACAAATATTTCTGCGATCCAGTGCGATATCAACAGATGTGGAGGCCTTACAGCCATCATGAGAATTCAAGAAATGTGCGATAATTATAACGTTCAGTTGATGCCTCATGGATGGGCGACTGGAATAACCGGAGCGGCAATCCGTCATTTTGGCGTGGCTAGCCGTACAGCAATGCACCCAGAATATCTTCACAGAGACTTCTGGCCGGGTGAATTAATAAACAATCTGACTATCGGAGATCCTGAAATCATTGATGGTACTCTTTTAAGAAGTGAAGAACCTGGACTTGGAATGAATATAAATAAAGAATACTTTAAAGAAAAAACTGGAATTATGCTATAGTAAACTCTTTTAAATTAGTAAAGAAGTGAGGTTAATAATTTATGGAAAATACAAATGTTGCGACAAAAAGATCTATTAATGTTGTCGCGGTAAGTATCGTTTTTGTTGTTGTTGGATTACTTGGTGCTTGGCTGATTGGCAGACCTGAAGAAGCGGTATCGACTATTAGTTCTGTGCAAGGCACGGCAATAACCATTCTTTCCCCTTTCTATCTATGGCTTGGACTTGGCTGCCTTGTGTATCTATTATACTTTTCTTTTTCTAAATATGGAAATATCAGATTTGGAAACGGAGCACCTGAATTTAAAACATTTAGCTGGCTAGTCATGATGTTCTGTGCCGGTATGGGATCAAGCATGATGTTATGGTCCGTTATAGAGCCATTATATTACCTGACAGGACCACCAATGGGTGCAGCACCTATGAGCCCTCAAGCTTATGAATTAGCTGGTACCTACGGTATTTTTCACTGGACTATAATAGCGTGGACATTCTTCGCCGTTGGGGCCATCCCAATGTGTTACAGATTTTATATCCTAAAAAAACCAGGATTATCCCTTTCTGGCGCCTGTGAAGGTGTCCTTGGAGAAACAACAAAGGGACCTCTTGGAAAAATCATTGAAATCGTCGTTGTATTTGGTATTTTGGGCGGACATGGGACAACTCTTGTACTTGGAATCCCAATGATGCAGAATAATGTGTCGAATCTGTTTGGGCTTCCTGACACATTGGCAACAGGCTTTGGCATTATTATACTTGTTACTGCAATATTTATGGTTAGCTCATGGATGGGACTTGATAAAGGAATGAAAAATCTTTCTACCATCAATGCATATGCTGCCATAGCGTTAGCCGTCTTATTCATTATCGCTGGACCTGCTCTTTTCCAATTAAATCTTTTCACCAATGCCATGGCTTATATGAGTACCAATTTCATTCATATGAGTTTGTGGACAGATCCAATTAATAAGGGTGGATTCCCTGAAGGCTGGACCGCGTTCTACTGGGCTTGGTGGCTTGCACTTGGACCATGGATGTGGATGTTTACAACAAGAATTTCCAGAGGCAGAACCCTTCGTGGTGTAATGCTGGGAATGTTGGGTGCCGGAAGTGCAGGATGTATTCTGTATTTCGCAGCTATTGGTGGATACACGCTTGATCTTCAATTGGGTGGTAAACTTGATTTGGTAGGTATTCTTGCTGAAAAGGGAGCCCCTCAAACAATAAGCGAAGTTGTACTGACACTTCCTGCAGGACAGTTTGTACTGTTTATCTGGGCACTGATTGCAGTCATCTTCCTAGCTACTACCCTGGATTCTTCCTCTTACACCTTAGCTGCAACCATGACGGTTGGTTTGCGTGAAGGAGAGAATCCTGCAAAATGGTTTAAGCTTTTCTGGGCTGTGATGCTTGCAGCAGTTCCTTGCGCGCTTCTTTTTGCCGGTGCCTCATTGAAAGCATTCCAATCGATGGCTATTTTGACAGCTGTTCCAATCGCGGTCTTTACGATTATTGCATTGTGGGGCGGCGCAAAATGGATTTTCCGTGATTATGCTGCTTTATCAAAAGAACAAATCATTTTACAGGAAAATAAGAAAATCAATATGGCAATAGAAAATTAATTTATTTTTAACCGATTAGCGAAGTGCTAGATAATTTGCTTAAACTTCGTTAATCGGTTCAACCCTATATAGAAGAGGTAATTTTATTATGAAGTTATTACACTTAGGCATACCGACTGAAAACAAAATTGAAGGCAAACAATATTCTTATGTGGAAAAAATCAAGCTACATGTAACCAATCCCGAGGAGAATGAATTTAAACTTCAATTTGTATGTGCAGAACACGATTCACCTTTACCAGAAATCGTAAGAACAGAAAAACATTTAGCTATTCAGGTGGATAATATTGAAGAAGAAATCAAAAACTTTGACCATGTGGCCTTTCCGCCTACGTTAGTAAAGGATAAACTGAAAATATGCTTTGCTGTAAAAGATGATGTTCTTTTTGAGCTAACAGAAATTTTAAATTGACTTACTTCCGCACCACTATTTAAATATCATTGCAAGGAGACATACTTTTAAAAATTAAATTTAATGCAAAAAATAGAAGTATGGCTTTTTTTGATTATATGTGTTATAATCAGTGTATTCGAAGGTAGACACAAAATAATTGTTAAATATTGTTTGATCGTCTATCTAGCACTGACAATGTTTTTTTAAACGTAGTAAAGTATTAGGAGGAAATTCAATGAGTACAGGTACAGTAAAATGGTTCAAAGAAGATAAGGGATTCGGATTTATTTCAGATGATAACGGCGGAGAAGACGTTTTTGTTCATTTCTCAGCTATTCTTTCAGAAGGATATAAGTCTTTGAATGAAGGACAAAAGGTTTCATTTGAAACAGAACAAGATCCTAGAAATGGTAAGCTTAAGGCTAGTAACGTTTCAGTAATTAAATAATATTGATTATTATTTATTAGAAATTAGAAGTCGTCTCAATTGAGACGGCTTTTTCATATTTTAATGACCAAATGGCGATAAAAAAGGGTATAATAAAATATATGTTTATAGAGAAGAAAGGGGATCAATGTGAATAAAATTGATGAATTAGCAATCAAGACAATAAGAATCATTTCAGCCGAAGCGGTGAATAAGGCAAACTCGGGGCATCCAGGGTTGCCTATGGGCGCGGCACCGATGGTGTATACACTTTGGGCAAAACACTTGAAACATAACCCTCAAAATTCAAATTGGCTGGACAGAGACCGGTTTGTACTTTCAGCGGGTCACGGATCAATACTCTTGTATTCATTGCTAAATATTTTTGGATATGACTTAAAAATGGCGGATATTCAGGAGTTCAGGCAACTTGGGAGTCGTACACCAGGGCATCCGGAATACGGGCATACAGACGGCGTAGAGACAACAACGGGCCCGTTAGGCCAAGGCATAGCAAATGCAGTAGGAATGGCTATCGCGGAGGCTTATTTGGCTGAAAAATTCAATAGAGAGGATTTTAATGTAATAGATCATCATACTTATGCATTGGCCGGAGATGGCTGTATGATGGAAGGGATTTCCAGCGAGGCTTGTTCTCTGGCAGGGACATTGAAATTAGGGAAATTAATCCTGCTTTATGACTCAAACAGTATTACTATTGAAGGAAGCACAAATCTGGCTTTTAAGGAAGATGTTGGTAAACGATTTGAAGCATATGACTGGCAGGTATTGCAGGTGGAAGATGGCAATGATGTTTCGGAAATTAACGAAGCATTTAAACAGGCAAAGGAAGAATCAACAAAACCTAGCTTGATTATTGTGAAAACTGTGATTGGATTCGGTAGCCCCAACAAACAGGGGAAAGCGAGTGCCCATGGAGAACCTTTAGGGGTAGAAGAATTGGCAGCAACTAAAAACTTCTTTGAATGGCCCTATGATCCATTTGAGGTGCCTGAGGAAATTAAAAATCTTACAACCCAGTTGCGTCTAGAGGGAATTGAAAAGGAAAAGAATTGGAAAGCAAAAATGGATCTTTATCAAAAGGCTTACCCTGATTTATTTGAAGAACTTACATACTGGCATGCAGATATGGATTATTCTAAAATTTTGCTTGATAATCAGGATTTCTGGAAATTTAAGGAGCCAATGGCAACGCGAATAGCCTCAGGACTTTTAATAAATAGACTGGCAGACATTGTACCAAATTTAATTGGGGGTTCTGCTGATCTAGCGCCATCCAATAAAACAAATATAACCAATAAAGGTGATTTCTCCGCAGAAAACAGGGCTGGTGGGAATTTTCACTTTGGCGTCAGAGAACATGCCATGTCAGCCATCGGGAATGGGATTCAATTACATGGTGGCCTTAAAGTTTTTGTATCCACTTTCTTTGTGTTCACAGATTATATGAAGGCAGGAATGCGACTTTCTTCCATTATGAAGTTGCCGATAACTTATGTGTTGACACATGACAGCATTGGGGTTGGAGAAGATGGCCCTACCCACCAACCGGTTGAGCACTTAGCGGCATTAAGAAGTATGCATGGGATGACGGTATTTAGGCCGGCAGATGCGAACGAAGCGGCAGCAGGCTGGTATTTGGCAGTGACAAAAAAAGATGGCCCGGTAGCCCTTGTTCTGACTAGACAAACATTGCCTTTATATGAAGAAACTGGAATTGCGGCACTGAAAGGTGCATATATATTGAATAAATCTATGGAAACAAAGCCGTTACCTGATATTATTATGATGGCTTCTGGCTCGGAACTTAAGCTTGTTATTGAGGCTGCAGCCTCTCTTGCAAAGGAAGGGATTGGGGCAAGAGTGGTCAGCGTGCCTTCTTTTGAACTTTTTGACGAGCAAAGTGAGGCATATAAAGAAGAAGTGTTCCCTGCTTCTGTAACAGCAAGAATTGCTGTAGAGGCGGGATCTACCTTTGGATGGCATCGTTTCACTGGGCTAAAGGGTAGAGTAATCGGGCTTGACAGGTATGGTGCATCAGGTAAAGCTGAAAGTCTTTTTGAAGCTTTTGGATTTACTGTTGAAAATGTAATCTCCGTTTCAAAGGAAATGCTTTAGGCTTAAACATCGATGCCGTACATTTGACATTTTGTAAACTTGGGATAGTTGATAGTTTAATCAAAATTTGGGTATAATTATTTTACAAGAAAATATTTGATCCATCGTATAATCTTGATTTTATTTTAAATATAAAAGGAGGTGTTGAAATGAGTGGCTTAATGGACAAAATTGGAAATATTTTTAATGGCGCTAAAGACAAAACCGAAGAGATGAAAGAAAAGCTAGAGGCTGTAAAAGAAGACACAAAAGAGACGAGAGAAGGTCTCAAAGACAAATTTGAAGACGTATTGGGAGAGGCTAAAGTGAAATCTGAAGAGCTAAAAGACAAATTTGGGGATGTGTTTGAAGAAGCGAAAGAGAAAAAGGAAATATTAAAGGATAAAGCGGAGGATGCTTTAAAAGAAGCTAAAATTAAAGCAGAAGAATTAAAGGAAAAGACAGAGGAATTAAAAGAAAAAGCAGAAGCATTCAAAGATAAAACTATAAACAAACCAAAACAATAAATTTCCAGAAACTATAAATATACCAAAATAAATAAGGATGAAAATTATTAGGATGTAATAGGATTGGAGCAGAAAGAGAGTGTGAAGAATTGGATAAAATACTAAAGAACATTGAATATGCGAAAGTTTTACCTTTTGCAGATCTGACAGAATACATGACGGGACAGGTTGTGAGCAAGACAATTGTTCAGAATGATGCTGTAAGCATTACTTTGTTTGCCTTTGACAAAGGAGAAGAAATAGGGACGCATAGTTCAGACGGTGATGCGATGGTTGTAGCCTTGGACGGCGAGGGACAAATTACAGTGGATGATGAAAAATTTATGTTAAAGTCAGGAGAATCTATTGTTATGCCTTCAGGCAGACCTCACTCAGTATTTGCTTCAGAAAAGTTTAAAATGTTTCTGGTTGTTGTTTTCCCTAAGAAGTAATTATTGCTTGAGCCATTGACATTAGATTAACAAAGTGCTAGAATTTTATTAATTGAATAAGAATCTTCAGGGCAGGGTGTGATTCCCTACCGGTGGTAAAGCCCACGAGCCGCAAGGTATGATTCGGTGTAACTCCGAAGCCGACAGTATAGTCTGGATGAAAGAAGAATAAAGATATGCATATTTATATGTATATAGGAAATCTGTATTTTAGCTCTGGAATGTTTTTGCATTTCAGGGCTTTTATTTTACAGATGGATGTATATATGTTGTAAATATTTATAATATCGACTTTTGAGGCCTTGAACATATTGTTTAAGGCATTTTTTATTGGGAAAGTGAAGTGCGACGAATATTTATAAGGAGGTGAAAAATGATGAAAGATAGGGACTATATGAAAATAGCGCTGGGAATTGCAGAAAAAGGCTGTGGATATGTCAATCCCAATCCCATGGTAGGGGCAGTTATTGTCAAGAATGGGACAATAATTGGAAGAGGTTATCATGAGAATTATGGAGACCTTCATGCAGAAAGGAATGCTATAAATTCCTGTATAGCTTCACCAGATGGGTCAACCATGTATGTTACGCTTGAACCATGCTGCCATTATGGAAAAACGCCTCCATGCACTGAAGCGATTATTAAAAGTGGGATCAAGAGAGTATTCATTGGCTCTATAGATCCAAATCCATTAGTAGCAGGCAAAGGAATTGATACATTGAGAAGTAATAATATTGAAGTGACAATAGGGATGATGGACATAGAAAATCAACAGTTGAATCATATCTTTTTCCATTATATAAAGACTGGAAAACCTTATGTTGTCATGAAATACGCAATGACATTGGATGGAAAAACCGCTACGTTTTCGGGAAAGTCAAAATGGATTTCCGGAGAAAAAGCAAGAGAGTATGTGCACCAGTCAAGACACAAATATTCTGGTATTATGGTTGGACTGAATACGGTCATCCGAGATGACCCAATGTTGACCTGCAGAATGCCAAAAGGTATAAATGGAACACGCATTGTCTGTGATACAAGCCTAAGAATTCCTTTTAGTTCTAAAATCATTCAAACTGCAAGGGAAATACCCACCATTATAGCCACTGCAAGCCAGGAAATGGACAAAATTAAAAAGATCTCAGATATGGGGTGCAAGGTGATTCGAGTTTCGGAAAAAGATGGATCTATTGATTTGAATATTTTAATGCTTAAGCTTGGTGAAGAAACAATAGACAGTGTTTATCTGGAAGGTGGTTCGGCATTGAACTTTAGCGCAATGAAAAGTGGTATTGTAAATAAGGTGGAGGCATATATTTCTCCAAAAATATTCGGGGGCTCTGGCGCATATTCTCCAGTTGGTGGAATTGGCATAGAGAATCCGGATAATGCCTTTAAGCTTGTGAGAAAAAATATGAAAACATTTGGAGAGGATCTATTGTTAGAATATGAGGTGATAAATAATGTTTACGGGGATAGTTGAAGAAATAGGGGAAGTCATCTCAGTTAAAGCTGGAACGAAATCTTCAGTTCTGGAAATAAGAGGGGATATTGTGTTTGGAGATTTAAAGACAGGTGATAGCGTCGCGGTAAATGGGGTATGCTTAACCGTTTCTTCTCTTAAGAAAAATATATTCACTGCTGATGTGATGAGTGAGACCCTAAAGAGAAGCGCATTAAACAAAATCACCTCTGGAACTTCTGTGAACCTGGAAAGGGCCATGGCTGCTAATGGAAGGTTTGGCGGACATATGGTTTCCGGGCATATAGATGGAACAGGAGAAATTGTAAACATTGCCAGGGAGGATAATGCAGTATGGTTTACCATAAAGACTTCAGAAAAAATCATTTCATTCATTATTGAAAAAGGATCCATTGCTGTTGATGGAATTAGCCTAACAGTTGTAAAGGTGGAGGATAATAAGTTTAGTGTTTCTGTCATCCCTCATACTGTAAAATCTACCGGATTATTCACAAAAGGAATTGGTAGTCAGGTTAACCTAGAAAATGATATGGTGGGAAAATATATAGAAAAGTTTATACAGAAAAAAACAAATAATAATAATAATTCAAAATCGGGTGTTACCATTAGTATGCTTGAAAAAGCAGGGTTTTAGAAAGAAAAGGAGCGTTTAATGTTTAAGTTTAATAAAATTGAGGAAGCCTTGGAAGCTTTAAAAGCAGGGGGAATTATACTTGTTACAGATGATGAAAATCGGGAAAATGAAGGCGATTTTGTCTGTGCGGCGGAATTTGCAACAACGGAAAACGTGAATTTCATGGCAATCTATGGCAAAGGACTAATATGCATGCCTATGAGCGAAGCTATCGTAAAAAAGTTGCAGATACCGCAAATGGTTGATAATAATACGGATAATCATAGCACGGCTTTTACCGTTTCTATTGATTATGTAGATACTACAACTGGTATTTCTGCTGCTGAAAGAAGCATTACTGCAATGAAAACGGTTGATGACAAGGTAAAGCTCGAAGATTTCCGACGGCCTGGGCATATGTTCCCGCTACTCGCAAAAGATAATGGGGTTTTAGAGAGAAATGGGCATACAGAAGCGACCGTTGACTTGATGAAATTGTCTGGATTGAAAGAGTGTGGTCTTTGCTGTGAAATTATGAGTGATGATGGTGAAATGATGAGAACGCCAGAGTTGATTGACCTTGCCCAAAAGTTTGGATTAAAGTTTATTACTATTAAAGATCTACAGGAATATAGAAAGAAGAACGATCTATTGGTTAAAAGGGTCACTTCGACAAAAATGCCGACGAAATATGGAGAATTCAGGGCGTACGGCTATATTAATAAGCTGAACGGGGAACATCATATAGCGCTTGTAAAGGGAGATATCTCAGATGGAGAAGATATATTATGTAGAGTGCACTCAGAATGCTTAACCGGCGACGCTTTTGGTTCTTCAAGGTGTGATTGTGGTGAACAATATGCAGCAGCAATGGCACAGATTGAAAAAGAAGGAAGGGGGATTCTTTTGTATATGAGACAGGAAGGAAGAGGAATAGGCTTAATCAATAAGTTGAGGGCTTATGAATTGCAGGATCGGGGTATGGATACTATTCAGGCAAATATTGCACTGGGATTTGAAGAGGACCAAAGGGAATATTACATAGGCGCGCAGATTTTGAAGGATTTAGGGGTGAAAACCCTTAGGCTGCTAACAAATAATCCTCAAAAAGTTTATGGCCTTTCTGATTTTGGTATGGAAATTAAAGAAAGAGTTTCCATACAAATGGAGGCAAATGAACATGACGTTTTCTATTTGAAAACCAAACAAGAGAAAATGGGCCATATTCTGAATTATTAAAGCATAGGATATATTAATAGAAGTTAAAAGGAGAATGAACAGATGAAAATTTATGAAGGAAATTTAGTGTCAGAAGATATCAAAGTTGGAATTATTGCAACAAGGTTCAATGAATTTATTGTATCAAAACTGTTAGATGGCGCAATTGATGGGCTTAAAAGACATAATGTAAAGGAAACGGACATTGAAATCGCTTGGGTCCCTGGTGCCTTTGAAATACCTTTGATTGCATCAAAAATGGCGAAATGCGGGAAGTATGATGCAGTAATATGTCTTGGGACGATAATAAGGGGAACCACAACTCATTATGATTTGGTGTGCAGTGAGGTAACAAAAGGGATTGCAACAGTTTCTCTCGGCAGTGATATTCCGGTAATGTTTGGGGTGCTTACAACAGAAAACATAGAGCAGGCCATTGAAAGAGCGGGGACAAAATCAGGTAACAAGGGATATGATTGCGCCGTCTCCGCAATAGAAATGGTAAATTTGATTAAAGCCATCAGTTAGGATTATTTGAAAAACGAATAAGATGTAGAAAAAAAGTGAAATATGGGGGATTTGCATCTTCTTTATTTATTTAAAAAGAGATAGACTGGGTAAGTATAAGAAGATGAAAGTCTTGAAAGGTATAATTTAAAGGGGGGGTCCGTATGAAAAAACTACTTCTCAAAGGCGAAAATTATATAAACTGCTATTTTATAGAAGATAAAGGCAATTGTTATGTTGTGGACCCTGGTGGAGAAAAAGAAAAGTTGGTTGCGTATGCAAAAGAGAATAAACTGCAGGTTGTTGGAATTCTTTTGACGCACGCCCATATCGACCATATCTGTGCACTTGAAGCTTTCAAGGCACCTATTTATATCCATCGAAAAGAGTATGAAATATTTCTTGATAATTATAAAAATGGATTCAAGAATTGCGGTAAAGAAGTCCCATTTGATTTAAATCAATTGAGAATAATATTAATCCGAGATCATGATATGCTTCCGTTGAATAATAAAAGTATCAAAGTAATCTATACCCCAGGGCATACCATAGGAGGAGTTTGTTATAAGTTTGGAGATGATTTGTATACGGGAGATACATTGTTTAAGGGAAGCGTGGGTCGTTGGGATTTACCAACGGGGAGTCTGCATGATTTAAGAAAAAGTGTGGTTCGCTTAATCGACAGTCAGGATGAAGATGTTAAGGTGAATCCATCCCATGGGGAAAGCACCACCATTGGAGAAGAAAAAGCAAATAATTATTTTTATAAAGAATGGAAAGCATTTATAAACTAATAGCCAAATAGAAATAGCGTCCGGGTTCTCAGTTCAGAGATTGATAATCGGACGCTATTTCTATTTTTGTGTTTATTACAAGTATGAAATGGAAGGTTTTTATACATCATATTGACAAGCGTCGATGTGACATGTATAATATAGACAATGGTCGATATGAAAGTGTCGATATGAAAAGTAATGAAGGAGAAAAAATGGAATATGAATTTGCTGAGGATGCAAAAGCATTCAGAGTTTTTGCTGATGAAAACAGACTTAGAATTATCAAAATGCTATATACAGGAGAAAAATGTGCGTGTGTATTACTGGAGGAACTTAAAATTTCGCAGCCGACGCTTTCTCATCATATGAAAATTCTTGAAACTAGCGGGCTTGTTACGGTAAGAAAAGATGGTAAATGGTCTAATTACAGTATTTATGATGAAAAAATGAAACAACTTAAAGATTGTTTCGGTGAATATATTAAATAAATATTTAAAAAAGTATGGAAAGCAGGAACTTAAATGCAAGCAATAAAAGATATTGGGTTATTTATACAGAATCAGGTTTTAGGAATGAAATGGTTAAATGAGATCATCGGAAACGGTCTAACGGGTATAGGTCTGGATATTAACAGTAGAATAGGCGGAAGCCTTCAATTTTTTATTTATGACATGATTAAAATATTGTTCCTTTTATCATTTTTGATTTTTGTTATTTCATATATTCAAAGTTATTTCCCGCCAGAGAGAACAAAGCAGATTCTGGGGAGATATAAGGGCCTTGGCGCAAACACGATGGGGGCATTGCTTGGAACAATGACGCCATTTTGTAGCTGTTCTTCCATTCCTTTATTTATAGGGTTTACAAATGCAGGGTTACCAATAGGCGTCACTTTCAGTTTTCTTATTTCATCTCCGCTTGTTGATATTGGGGCATTTATACTTTTGTCTTCAATCTTTGGCTTTAAGATTGCATTAGCGTACGTTTTAGTGGGTCTAGTGCTGGCGGTAATAGGGGGCACTATAATTGATAAACTTGGTATGGAATCTCAAATCGAAGAATATATTAAAACAGGAAATAATGTTGATATTGAGTCTGCAGAACTGACTAAATCAGAGAGAGTAATTTATGGAAGAGAACAGATGGTTTTCACCGTTAAGAAGGTTTTCTGGTATGTGGTGATTGGGGTTGGGATTGGTGCACTAATTCATAACTGGATACCGACAGAAGTTGTACAATCAGTGCTTGGAAGCAATAATCCGTTTTCGGTTTTAATTGCAACCGTAGTGGGAATACCTATGTATGCTGATATATTTGGAACTTTACCAATTGCAGAAGCACTGTTTTATAAAGGTGTTGGCGTAGGAACTATTCTCGCTTTTATGATGGCTGTGACGGCATTGTCACTACCTTCTATAATAATGCTAAGAAAGGTTGTCAAACCAAAGTTGCTTGCGACTTTTGTTGGAATCGTCGCTATAGGAATCGTTATAATTGGGTACATTTTTAATGCGGTATCATTTATATTTGTTTAACAGAAAGGGAAGAACAAAATGGGAATATTTAATTTTGGCAAGGATAAAGAAGAGGAAGTTAAAGTGGCTGAAGTAAAGAATGCTAATTACATTGTTTTAGGTGCGTGCTGCAAAAAAAGCACAGCCACTTTCGAAAACACCAAGGCAGCGCTTAAGGAGATGGGAATAGATGAAGAAGTTATAAATGTTGGTGATTCTATGGAAATAGCCAAGTACGGTGTAATGCAAACGCCGGCATTGGTTATTAAAAATAAAGTTGTTTCTTATGGAAAAATGTTAAAAGTTGAAGATGTAATCAAGTTGATTGAAAAATCAAAAGTATAAAAGAGATTGCCTAGGCTAAAGTTAAACGAAGGCAGAGGGGGATATCTGATATCATAAATGGAGGAAAGAATCATGGGAGATAAAGTAACATGTGCGGAAACGAAATTCAGGGCATTTACTGTTTATGAAGAAGACGGGGCATTTTGTAATCAGGTTTTAGAGAAAAAAATATCGGAACTTCCACCAGGAGAGGTTTTGATAAAAGTTCTTTTTTCATCAGTTAATTACAAGGATGCACTGTCGTCTATTGGTGATCGTGGGGTCACAAAAAATTATCCACATACACCAGGGGTTGATGCAGCTGGTGTTGTAGTATCAAGCTTGGCACCGGAATTTATGGAGGGTGATGAAGTCGTTGTTACCGGTTCTGATTTTGGGATGACCCGATCGGGGGGATTCCAGCAATATATTAGAGTGCCGTCTTCCCTGCCAATAAAACTTCCCCAAGGAATCTCGCTGAGAAAGAGTATGGAGTACGGCACTGCAGGGCTCACAGCCGCTATGTGTGTGTATAAGATTGTTGAGAAACACGGAATGAGACCAGAAGATGGGGATATTCTTATTACTGGAGCTACAGGAGGTGTTGGAACTTGTGCGGTACAAATATTATCAAAATTAGGATACAAGGTCTATGCAGCTACAGGCAAGTCAGAGGAAAGAGCGCTTTTAAAAAAAATTGGTGCGTATGAAGTAATCGACAGGAATGAAATTGACGATAAATCTGGAAAGCTACTTAAAACCCCCAGATGGAGAGCTTCGGTCGATACGGCCGGTGGTAATATCCTAGCTACTATATTGAAAACAACATTATATGATGGATGTGTTGCTGCATGTGGAAATGTTGCAGGAGGTGATCTGCATACATCAGTGTACCCATTTATATTAAATGGCATAACGCTTTATGGTGTCAATTCTGATCAATGTACCTCTGATTACAGACATAGAATGTGGTTACGGCTAGCAGATGATTGGTCGGTTGAAACATTGCCTGAGTTGTTTCGCACGGTGAAGTTGGAAGAACTGTCTGAAGTCCTTCAGGGAATACTTAAAGGGAAAATCAAAGGAAGGGTCGTAGTGGAACTTTGATTATGAATTACTTAAATTAATACAATAAAGACAGGAACAGATAAATTGTTTCTGTCTTTACTTTAAGGCACAAGCCTTTTTTTTTGCTCTGAAATATGGTATAATATTATTAGATTTAAAAAAATTTTAATGTTGAAAACAAACTACACCAAAACTTCACCAAATAGGTCTATTAATATGTAAGGGGTATAGCATTTAATGCAGATAAGTAAATTTGAACGAGCGGTTGCTGCAATTAAAAAAAATCAAGATGCATATGCCTGCCCAATTTGCGGAACAAGGATGAAAATGACCAAATCAGGGCGATTTATCTGCAAAAAGGAACACACTTTTGATGTTTCGAAAAAGGGTTATATTAATTTAATCAATGAAACCAAAAAAACCAATTATGATAAAGAATTGTTTGAAAGCAGGAAAGAGATATTCAATCAGGGATTTTATCTGCCGATAGCTGAAGCAATAAATGACATTGTCAAGGATTTTGCTGAAAAACAAAAGCTGGAATCTATCAATCTTCTTGATGTTGGCTGTGGAGAAGGGTATTACTCGTTTCACCTAAGCCAGGAAGAAAATATGAATCTATTTGCATTTGATATTTCCAAAGAAGCAATTGCCTTAGCCACAGACTATCCCACAGAAATCAACTGGTGCATTGCCGATTTATCCAATCTCCCTTTTAAAGAAAGATCGATGGATATATTGCTGGATGTATTGACTCCTGCCAACTATAAAGAGTTTAAACGAGTACTAAAAAATCAAGGGTTGTTAATAAAGGTGGTCCCTGGAGATGAATATTTAAAAGAAATAAGAGCATTGGTGTCTGGTCAGCTGCAAAGTAAAAGCTATTCAAATAAAGACACGGTTGAATATACAGAAAGCCATATGAGGCTTTTAGGGAAAAAGAAACTTTGCTATACAATGCCAGTGAATAAAGAACAGGTAATAGATTTTGTTAAAATGACACCGATGACATCTCAAGTTGATTTAAAAAGATTGGCGTTTTCGAAAATAAAAGAAATAACTATTAGTATGGAATTATTATATGGAAGAGTAAAATGAATACTCTTGGACGAGTACAATCAAAAGGGGAAAAAATGAAAAAAGTATTAATCAAGGTTCTTAGAACGCACCCTAAAAAGGGCAACCAATTTTGGCAAAGTTTTGAATATGAAGGAGATCTGGACCTTACGATCGCTTCTGTACTCGATGAAATAAACAGTAGGGAAAAAATGATTGATACCAATTTAGATATTGCAACGCCAATTCTTTGGGATTGTAATTGCAGAAATGGACTTTGCGGAACATGTGCAATGATTATTAATCATTTCCCACGTCTTGCTTGCAATACTATTCTCAGTGATGTGTTAAGCAATGGCGAGTGTGAAATCAGGCCACTTACAAAGTTCCCAATCATAGCGGATTTAATGGTGGATCGAACTGTAATAGTAGAAGGGCTTAAGGATATGAGACTTTGGCTTGAGAGCGAGGTCATCCTGGACAAGTATGGATTGGATTCCCAGTATGAAATTTCAAAATGTATGGCTTGTGGATGTTGTTTGGAAGCTTGTCCAAATTATTCTGGAGATGAAGATTTTCTGGGTTCAATGGCAACAAATCAGGCTTATATAACATATACTCAAGAAAAAGACCCTGAATTTGTGAAGGGTTTAAAAAAGAAATATAAAAAGAAATTTTTCAATGGCTGTTCAAAGTCATTGATTTGCGAAAATATTTGTCCTGTTGGTATTCCAACTGGGACTGATATGACTACTATGAATAGTCTGTCCGTTTGGAGAATCTGGCAAAAAAAATAGTTGCAAATGAATAATAAGATGATATAATGATTGTGACATGTGGTTTTGAAAACTACATGACATAGTTGTTATATTTTTTTTAGTTTAGAACAGGAGTTGATTATGCTGAAACCAAGAGACTTTTGGAGTTTCTATACTCATTTTGCAGGAGCAATTTTATCCTTAATAGCAGTAATGTTTCTGATTGGAGCATCCATAATAAGAGGAACCTCTTCGCCAGTAAATATTACAGGCGCCATAATCTTCGGGGCGTCCTTGCTAGCCTTATATAGCGCAAGTTCCATCTATCATTATGTGAATCGGCCAGCTGAAGCATTGGTTAGATTGAGAAAACTGGACCATGCGATGATCTATGTATTAATTGCAGGAACCTATACACCAATAGCGCTTGGGTATATGAATTTTAAGGATGCAACCATTTTTATGGTGGTCATCTGGTTGGTTGCGGCGGCTGGAATCATTATGAAAATATTTTGGATGAATGCACCGAGATGGTTATATACATCCCTGTACGTGGTGATGGGTTGGGCAATTGTATTTGATTGGAAGGCTTTTAATGGGGTGCCGATAGGGTGCCTTGCATTAATAGCAGCCGGTGGTATTTCTTATACAGTAGGGGCCGGATTTTATGCAATAAAAAAACCAAACCTTAGCATAAGATTTGGTTTTCATGAGATATTTCATCTGTTTGTGGTTTTTGGCTCGGTGCTCCATTTTAATGCAGTTTATCTCTATATCATTTAAAGTGTTGGCTTTTATTCCGTATAGCTTCTGGAGGAATCTATGTTGACCGTCTCAGTGCCAGGATTCCATTCCACCGAAAAATCCATTAGTCTTCCCAAGTCCCTAAGCTTGTAATAGTTGTTGCCATTAATATTATAGGCAGCGGCAAAAGTTAAAGCTCTATCCAGCATTAAGGTCGCAGTGGTCATTGTGGCTTCTTTGGAAGACCCATCCCCTGTCACAAGCTCTCCACCAACAAGCATATAAGGAGACCTGGTTTCCAGGTTTATGGATTCGAATATGGGATCCCAAACGACATTAAACTGTGTTTTAGAACCAGAGAGTCTAGCCGCAATATCCCGCAGTTTAAAGTAGTTCGACCCATTAATGTTGTAAGCATCAAAAGATTGAATATGTCCGTTCACCATTACTTTGTGTGAAGATGCAAGGGCAGTGACTTTTTTCAAGGCATAAAAAGCCTTCAATTTATCACCGACACCTTTTCTATTTACGATAATATCGGTGGCTCTAAAATAGACGCTTCCTTTGGCATTTGAATATTTCTGATTGATGAAGAGCTGTTGGTCCATTTGTGATGCAACAGCTTCTCTATATGCAGCCTGACCGATATAGAGGGTTACACTTGAATTTTTAACTTCGTTTGACCACCATCTAACTAAGGTCTCATAATCAGCAATCTTATAACCAATCTCCCAATAAATTTGAGGGACAATATAATCAATGGTTCCAGCTTTTATCCAGGCCCTGCAATCAGAATAAACGGAATAATAGGCTTCGCTTCCATTGGTATTTGATCCGGTTGGGTCAGAAGTGTTGTTTTTCCATATACCCATTGGGCTTATACCAAATAAGACACCAGGTTTTATGGATTTGATGGTATCATTTACAAGCTTTACCATATCATTTACATTGTCTCTGCGAGCGTCAGCAACAGCTCCGTCTTTGGTTTCACCTTCAGGTAGCGGATAATTAGAAGGATAAAAATAATCATCAAAATGAATGCCATCCACGTCATATTTTTCAACAATTTCCTTCACTGTGTCTACAACATGCTTTTTAACACCACTTAGTTCAGGATTATAATAAAGGGCTCCTTTAAATTCAAAAAGCCATTCTGGATGCAGCCTCGCGGGATGATTTGCTGAAAGGGTATTGATATCTGTGGTATTATTTGTGACTCTGTAAGGATTTAACCAGGCATGAAAAGACATGCCTCTTTTATGTGTTTCTGAAATCATAAAAGCCATTGGGTCGTAGCCAGGATCTTTTCCTTGTATGCCGGTCAGACTTTCGGACCAAGGATTTATGCTGGACTTGTAGAAAGCATCGGCTTTTGGTCTTACCTGGACCATTACAGTATTCATCCCAACAGCCTGGAGTTTGTCCAGCATGGTGATAAATTCTTCCTTTTGAGCACGTTCATTGTTTTTAACAGAGGGATAATCCAGGTTCATTATTGTAGCAACCCAAACAGCCCGCATATCATTTCTATTGATATCGGCATAAGCGATTTGGCCTTGTG
>JBBRXC010000014.1:0-21572 GCA_038248745.1 Peptostreptococcales bacterium
ATGAATAATAAAGGGATCATTTTTCAATCTGTCACTGAAATGACCTGCTATGAATTCCAATATATCATGCTCCGGTTCTATTTCAGCATACAAAATTCCTCCGCCTAAGCCAGAAAATCTTGTCAAACCCAGCATTCTTTCAATTTCTCTTCCTACCTTATACTGAGAATTTTCCATTTTTTTTACTATTGGACTGGTGTGGTATAAGCTTATTTGATCCCCGATTTTGAAGCCTAATTCTATATAGGGTAAAATGGCCGCTTCTTTATCAGGAAGTGAAGAATTGAACACTCTATAGATTCTCCTCAAATCCATCACTGATATTTTTTCCTCTATCGCCTTATAAACTTTCAACGCCTTTTCCTGATCGGTAATGATTTCCACAGGCTCTTCAATGAAGCTTTTTTGGTATTTTTCCTTTGAACAGATTGCCGTCGCTTTTTCCTGGTAATAGCTGGCATAGACACAAGTTAAAAAACCCTCAAAGCTGGCATCGTAGACATAGCTGGCCATATTCCACCTCCTGACTCAATTTTCAGATCTTTTTCTGACTTGAACATGGACAGTTGGTTTTCTTCCCCTGTCAGTGTCATTTTTTCTCTGATATTTTCTTGTAATAATACCTGTCCCCGGATGGTTTCCGCTACAATATCCTTGCCTCCATAATATTTCCCCTGACAGGTAAGAAAAAACCTGGCTCTTTTTACAACCACACCCATTTTTTTTAAGTCCTCATATTGGATAGAGACTACCCTACGTTGCCTGACGATCCTTCTAGCAGAAATTTCTCCGATCCCTGGAATTCTCATCAGTTCTTCCAAAGAAACTTTGTTCACTTCCATAGGGAAATTTTCTATATTTCTTAATGCCCATGCCGCTTTTGGGTCCATTTCCAAATCCAGATTGGGATTTGCATCATCCAGTATTTCCTCTGCTGAAAATCCATAAAATCTCAACAGCCAGTCCGCCTGGTAGAGCCTGTGCTCTCTGATCAAAGGAGGCGCCGTGAAGGTGGATGGTAAAAGACTGGAATTGATGATAGGAATATATGCGCTGAAGTATACTCTTTTCATAATAAACTGGTGATAAAGTTTTTCTGAGGTTGCTACAATTTGACGGTCAGTTTCCCCTGATGCACCAATAATCATCTGCGTTGTCTGGCCCGCGGGAGCAAACTTTCTACTTACCCCTGCTTCTGTGGTGAGCGCGCCCTCAAACCCTCCCGGTTGAAGATAATTAAACCCAGAAAGATTTCCAAGATATTCTCTTGAATCCTGATTGACATTTTTTCCTTTGAACATGTTTCCTGGTCCTTTTAAACTTTTCTGTTCCAGCATTGTGTTTGTAATCTGGTTCATAGGCCTTATAATCCCCTGTAGCGTTTTTTGCGGGGCAAGTCTTTTGAGACCTTCCTCCGTGGGCAATTCAATATTTACACTTAATCTGTCAGCAACCATGCCAATCTCATGAAGTAGTTCCGGAGAAATCCCCGGGATTATTTTTGCATGGATATATCCAGCAAAACCATATTTATTTCTAAGAAGTTTAAGGCAACTCAAAATTCGTTCAGCTGTATAGTCAGGGGAAACTTCCACCGCCGAGCTTAAAAACAGCCCTTCTATGTAGTTCCTTTTGTAGAATTCTATTGTAAGCTTTGCCAGTTCCTCTGGCTCAAAGCTTTCTCGTTCGATGTCATTGCTTCTCCTGTTGATACAGTATTCACAATCATAAACACATTTGTTCGTGTAAAGAATCTTTAAAAGGGAAACACATCGACCATCAGAAGACCAAGTATGACAAATACCTGCTGCATGATTGTTGCCGATTTTCCCACTATTATTTCTTCCGCCACCGCTAGATGAACAAGATACATCATACTTAGCACTGTCAGCAAGAATCTTTAATTTATTCATCACGTTATTCAAAATCTCACCGCCCCTCGAGCAAAAAAGAACTCCTGTTCTTATTATACTCTTTTGATGAGGTCTTGCAAGAAAATTCACAAAGTAATATAATATTTTCATAGAATCGAGGTGTGTAATGAGTAAAACTGGTTTAGTCCTCAGCGGGGGCGGCTCCAGAGGGGCTTATCAAATAGGTGTCTGGCAGGCATTGCGGGAGCTTGGTATTCAAATTGATCTTGTGGCTGGTACTTCTGTAGGCGCCATCAATGGGGCAATTATATGCCAGGGAGGATTTGACATTGCTACTTCTATTTGGAGAGAAGTGGAAACCAAAATGGTTTTTGATTTAAAAGAAAGCAATCGCCCTTTAAAGAAATCAGATATTAATATCGATATCGGGGGAATACCCTTTGAGCAACTGAATCAATACGCCAAGGAAATAATTACAAACGGGGGGGCCGATGTTTCAGGTTTAAAAGAACTTCTTGTCACTCATCTTGATGAGAATATTATACGGAAATCTGCCGTTAATTTCGGGTTGGTTACCGTAGAATATCCTTCTATGAAACCTTATTACTTGGAAAAGAAGGACATTCCCCAAGGACAATTGATCGATTACATCCTTGCCAGCGCCTCCTGCTTCCCAGCAATCAAAACCTATGATATAGGAGACAGGCAGTTCATAGATGGCGCATATTCTGACAACCTCCCTATTAATTTTGCACTTAAAATGGGAGCCGATTCAATTATTGCTGTGGACCTAGAATCAGTAGGCTTCATTCAGAAAAGTAAGTTGAATAGTTCTGATAAGCTTATTACAATTTCCTCTCCTTGGGATTTAGGCAACTTCCTGGTTTTCAACAAAATAAATTCTTCAAGAATCATGCGTCTTGGATATCTTGATACTTTTAAAAGTTTTGGATTGTATGATGGTAATTACTATACTTTTTCACGGGGAGAATTTACTAAAAAAGATCTTAAAACAGCGGATACCGCCGCTAAAATCTTTCAGTTAAATCCTGAAACAATATATATGAAACCAATATTTGAAGGGTATTTAAAGGATGAAATTATAAAATACCGTATTGAAATGCAAAATGATGGGTTGAAGAAAAAGGATACACGTTGGAATCTAGTGACTCTGTTTCAAGATAAAATTTCAAAAGCACATCAAGAACTAAACCCAAAATCAATCACACTTGACCTGGCTGATGATATTAAAAACCAGGTGAACAGCAAAAGTCTTTTTATCGCCAGAAATACAAAAAAAATTCTAAACGATGAAATTGCAGCAGCGGAATACATTATAAAAGCAGGCTTAATCTGAACAAGGATTTCAAATATAGTGTAAAATATTCGACATAATTGTTCAAATGTCCTTATAGTGGCACCATTAAAACACTATTAAAATGTTTGTTATTCAATTGCTTAATTTTAGAGTAAGTGCTACAATTAAAAGGTCTAAATATATATAATTTTGTCGATGAAAGGGATAGTTAATGTTGAATCAAGTGTATTGTAGCCCTGCGGAAACAGAGAGAGATAAGATAGAAGAACTTTCCGAAAAAAATACTATGTTCACCGGCGAACGATATCCGTTGACCCATCAGCAAAAGAGCATATGGAATATGGAGAAGATTTACCCTGATACTAGCATAGCGGTTGTTGCAGCTACTCTTCGTCTACAGGGAACTGTCGACTTGGACCGGATTGAATCAGCGGTTAATCTCTTTCTCCAGAGAAACGATGCAATCCGCTTTCGAATTACAGAGGAAAGCGGCGAGCCGATCCAATATATAGCGCCATATGAACAGCTAAGTTTTGAGCGATTTGAATTTTTTTCCAATGAAGAACTATATAAATGGGACGAGACCCAGTCAGCCTTGCCCTTTCAGCTAACCGACTCGCCACTTTTTTATTTTGCATTAATCCGCGTCGGAGAAAACGATTGCGGTCTTTATGTGCGTTTTCACCATCTAGTCTCTGATGCATGGACCTTGAGTCTATTGGGAAATCATGTTATTGAATATTATGCAGCTATGCAGGAAGGTTCCCCTGTGGATACTTCTCCTCTGCCATCCTATATATCTCACTTAGATAATGAGAACAAATATCTGGCCTCCAATCGATTTCAAAGAGACAAAATTTATTGGGAAGAAAAGTTTGAAAATTGGCAGGAAGTCTGCACGCTTAAAGACCGAAAAAAAAGCGGAATATCATCACGGGCCAAGCGTAGAACATTGGTTCTACCACAAAAACTTTCAAGTAAAATTCATGAGTATTGCCGAGAAAAAGGTGTGTCCGAATTCAGCCTATTTATTGCCGCCGTGTCTATGTATTTGAATCGGGTGGCAGGTAAAGAAAACTTGGTCCTAGGCACCACACTTCTGAACAGGGGCAGCGCTGCCGAAAAAACCACTGCAGGTATGTATGCCAGTCTTGGCGTTCCCCTTTGCATCCCCATTCGTTATGATATGAATTTTGACAGCTTCGTGGAACTTGTCTCAAAGGAAATTTTATCCGCCCTACGGCATCAAAAATATCCCTACGATATGCTGCAACGTTACGTAAGAGAAAAGCAAAAAACCTCAGACAGCCTGTTTGACATTGTTTTGACCTATCAAAATTCCAAATTAGAAAAGGAGCTTTTCTCAGGGAATTTCAACACCCGTTGGCACTTTAACGGACATCAAGTGGAATCCCTCCTTATAAATTTGAATGACCGGGACCACGGCGGACAGCTTATTGTAGACTACGATTATCTGGTGGATCTTTTCTGTGCTACAGAGATTGATTTCATCCACCAGCACATTATAAATCTTCTCTGGCATGCGCTGGATAATCCTCTGAAAGAAATCGAGCATCTTAACATGCTTTCAGAGAAGGAAAGAGAAAAAATCCTCTACCGTTTTAACGAGACACAGGCTGAGTATCCTTCGGAGAAGACCATGCCTCAGTTACTGGATGCCCAGACTTTAAAAACACCAGATAACTTAGCGGTTGTCTGCGGAGAAATGGCTATCACGTACCAGGAACTTTCAGACCGGTCCAACCGGCTTGCCGTACGGCTTCAATCCCTTGGGGTTGGCAAAGACTGTGTTGTAGGGATGGCATTTTATCGCAGCATAGACATGGTGGTTGCCGTTTGGGGTATTATGAAAGCCGGAGGTGCCTATCTTCCAATCGATCCTGACAATCCGCCTGAGCGCGCAGAGCATATGATTACCGAAAGTGGAACAACTATTGTTCTTACCCATCATGCAGCACAATTCACTCCGAGTTATTCGTGTAAAGTGCTAAATCTAGACGAGCCAGAGAGTTACGCAGAAGCGGGTTCTCAGCCGAAGGATTATCCAAACCCAAGGGATCTGGCTTACGTCATCTACACGTCCGGATCCACCGGAAACCCAAAAGGCGCCATGTTGGAACACAGAGGATTGGTGAATCGACTGTGGTGGATGCAGCGAAGCTATCCTCTGACGGAGGAGAGCGTGATTCTACAGAAAACCCCTTACACCTTCGATGTTTCAGTATGGGAACTGATGTTGTGGACATTATCAGGAGCACAGGTTTATATGTTGCCCCCTGGAGCCGAAAAAGATCCCGCCGCCATCATAGATACAATCAAAAAACAGCAAGTGACGACCATGCATTTTGTTCCCTCCATGCTGAATGCTTTTTTAGAATATCTTGAGAGCAGTGGCCGCAGCGGAGAGTTGTCCTGTCTTCAGCAGGTCTTTGCCAGCGGCGAAGCCCTTGGACTGGAACAGGTCCGACGCTTTAACCGGCTGCTTAACCGTCCATTCGGCACGGAATTATATAACCTTTACGGCCCAACTGAGGCCACGGTAGATGTCTCATATTTTAACTGCTCACCGGAGGTTACCTTGAACTGTGTGCCTATCGGGAAGCCTATTGACAACACACGGCTTTATATTCTAGACCCTCACCTGAATCTTTTGCCTATCGGTATTTCTGGTGAGCTTTACATCAGCGGTGTCGGACTGGCTAGGGGATACATAGGTCAGCCTGAGCTTACAAAAGAACGTTTTTTACCCGACCCCTACATGCCCGGAGAACGTATGTATAAAACCGGTGATCTTACCAGATGGTTTGCCCAAGGGGACATCGAGTACCTGGGTCGGTTGGATCATCAGATTAAAATTCGCGGCTTTCGCGTGGAATTGGGGGAGATCGAAAACCGTCTGATGCAGCATAAGGCCATTAGTGATGTTGTTGTAACCGGAATAGAGTTCGCAGGGCAGAAACATCTGTGCGCATATTATGTATCAGTCCGGGAGCTTGCTCCTCGTGATCTACGAGCACATATTCAAAGAAAACTTCCGGAATATATGGTTCCCTCGTTTTTTGTTCGCATGCCGGTTCTACCGGTCTCTGCAAACGGAAAAATAGACCGCAAAGCGTTACCCATTCCTTTGATTGCCAATGAAAAACGCAGTTACAGTCCGCCGAGCAACAATATTGAAGCTAGACTCTGCCAAGTGGCGGAGGATGTTCTAACGCTGGAGCGAATAGGCATAGAGGATAACCTGTTTGAGTTGGGTGCTGACTCCCTTTCGGTAATCGGGATTCTTTCGCAGATCTATGATGATGGTTGGGGGCTTTCGGCTGCCGATTTCTATGGCTGTGCCAATATCAAGGAGCTGGCTGAAAGAGCCTTGGGGATCACAAGTCCTGAGGATGACCTTCTAGAGATTGAAACACCGCTTATACTTTTCGAGCCGTACGACATCGATATGGACTCCGACGATATAGTAGAAGCTGTGCCCAAATCATTAGGAAATGTTCTGCTTACCGGTTCCACCGGTTTCTTAGGAGCGCATTTACTACAGGAACTGCTAACCCTTACGGATGGCACCATTCATTGTTTGGTGCGAGCCAAGGATGATCTGGAAGCTACCCATCGGCTTGAAGAAATCACGGGGCTCTACTTTGGCGAAGAGGCTATATTGCTACTTGACCGTCGTGTTCACGCGGTCCGCGGTGATGTATCCCAGCCAAACTTTGGCTTAACCAAAGAGGATTATAACCTTCTGGGCAAGGCCGTGGACACAGTGATTCACAGCGCGGCCATTGTAAAGTATTTCGGTCCATATGATCAAATCCGTCAAATCAATGTTGAGGGAACCCAAGAAGTCATTGACTTTTGCAAATGCTTCAACTGTTTCCTCGGCCATGTGTCTACCGATGCCATCACTGGCAATTATCTGGTAGAGCAGGATGTGTCCGGCCTCTTTACCGAACAAGATTTTTATATCGGACAGAATTATAAAGGGAATAATTATGTAAGAAGCAAATTTGAGGCCGAGAATCGGGTGCTACGGGCAATCCGCGAAGACAAGCTCAGCGCTATTATTTTTCGCATGGGGAACCTGACTGGACGCCATTTAGACGGTAAGTTCCAGCCTAATATGGCAGAAAACGCATTTTATGCTGCATTGAAGGATGTTTTGGTGTCAGGCAAAATCTCCGATAGAATTCTGTCGGAAGAGCTTGAATTTTCTCCTGTGGACAGTTCGGCCCGGGCAATTTTGCTGCTCCTTTGCAATCCTAACAGTGAAGGCCGCATTTATCACCTGATGAACCCGAAAATCCTTCAAGTGAATAAACTGATAGCTGACCTTACCACTCTTGGCATTTTCATTCAGCCGAAAGCTTCCGGCGAAAGAGAAGCAAAGGATCTAACACCACAAGCCCTGACGGGTGCGTCCGTATATATGATGCCAGGAGGAGAATTGACCTATGGGGCACCGATCAGGATCACTACAGATTATACAGTTGGCACGTTGGAGAAGCTGGGATTTATTTGGCCTGATATCGACATGGGTTACCTTAGCCGGATGCTTGAACATATGCGGGAAAACCATTTTTTGAAATAATATTAATATATTTTTAAATTGGATAGAGTAAAAGGAGACCATATCATGCTAATTCATAATAATATCCTTCTGTATAGCATGCTTATATGTTCATTGCTGCTGGTGCTGTTCCTTTCGGTTATCATTTTGCGAATGAAACGAAAGCGCCAGATTCACTATGCGTTTCTTTTGGCTAACACCTGTGTACTGGTCTGGTCAGCCATCCGACTGATTCAATTGATTATTTTTGATATGTGGGGCGAATATTATCCGGTACTGGAGCATCTCTCTTATATCGCCATATGTCTTCTCCCTATATTTGTACTGATGATTGGGGTTGTTTTTGCAAAAACCCGTATCCAATGGAACTGGAACTATCTTCTTCTGTTGATCATTCCTTCTATTTCCATTGTCATGGCGCTGACCAATAGCCTGCATCACCTGTTTATTCTCAAATATAGCTTCACCAGTACACAATTTGTCTACGGCTCTTATTATCCTATCCATGAATATTATTCTTATATCTGTATTTTAGTGGGGCTTTGGTTTTTGATTTCCTTTTCAACAAAAAATTCCGGTTTCTTCTCAAAACAATCAATTTTGATTACAATAGGTGTGATTGTGCCTCTAGTGGTTATAGTCCTAAGCACCTCTAAGATCGTGGATATGCTGGTTTTCTATGAGAACATCTCTTTTTCTGTGGCCATGCTGTTTTTTACAATCGCCATTTTTAAATTCCAATTAATGAATGTCATCCCCATTGCGTTGCAGAAGATTGTTGACCTTATCTCTGACAGCTATATCGTCGTCAATGACGAACTGGAGATTATTGACTTCAACCGATCGTTCCTTGAAACCTTCGGGGAAATGGTGGCAATTACAAGAAGGGCTTTCTTGCTTGACGTACTTTCTTCAGCCTCGGTCTCCTTCAACGAAGAGAGAATTATAGAAAGTCTTAAGCTTGCAAAGGAACAACGCAATCATATATCTTTTGAGGATCATATTTTCAGCCCAAAATTTGACAAACATTTTGAAACTGAAATTATCCCCATCTATGCGGGCAAAAAATATATGGGTTTCATCCTTCTTTTCAAGGATGTGACGGAGCATAAGCGACATATTGAGATTATCAAGCGCAATCAGGAAGTACTTATAGAGAAGGAGCGCATGGCCTCCCTAGGACAAATGATCGGTGGGATTGCCCACAACCTGAAAACACCAATCATGTCCTTATCCGGGGGAATTGAGGCCCTCCATGATCTGGTGACAGAATATAGGGAATCCATTTCTGATCCTCAGATTACGCCGGAGGACAACATGGAAATCGCAAGGGAAATGGAAGAATGGCTAGACAAGATGAAACCTTACTGCAGATATATGTCCGACGTCATCAGCGCAGTCAAAGGGCAGGCCGTCAAAATGAACGATTCCAGCACGGACAAGTTTACTGTTGAAGAGCTTTTAAAGCGCATTGAGGTGCTCATGCATCATGAACTTAAAATTTCACATTGCAATCTGTTTATTAAGTCCTCCATCGACCCTAACACAGAGATTAAAGGGGAGTTGAATAATCTGGTGCAAATTTTTGACAACATCATCAGCAATTCAATTCAATCCTATGAAGGTCTTCCAGGCAAGGTGAACCTCCTTGTTAGCAAAAATGACGATGAAATAAATTTTGTTTTTCAAGATTTTGGTAAAGGGATTCCAGATGATGTTCAGCCCCGACTTTTTAAAGAGATGGTAACTACCAAAGGAAAGGATGGGACTGGTCTTGGCTTATACATGTCCTATTCCACCATCAAAGGTCGTTTCGATGGCAATATGTGGTTTTCCTCAAAAGAGGGGGAAGGTACAAGCTTTTATATCATGATTCCAAGCCTTACAAGTCAAATCAGACAGGGAGAGTATTCATGAATCACGAATTATTAATACGAGAAGAGTTATTTTTGAAACGGAGGCGTTGGAAAGTCTTTCATCGCATTCCCTTCACTTTGAAAGGATGGTCATAATATGAGACGAGAGAGGTTTCAAGTATCCTCAAATTATAAAATCCTCCTAGTGGACGATGAACAGGGCATTTTGGACTCCCTGTCAGTGGTTCTGAAAAGGAGTGGATATCAGTATACTGGGCTGACATCTCCTTTAGAGGCAATCGAACGGGTTCGAGACGAACATTTTGACCTACTGATTCTCGATTTCCTGATGAGTCCTATCCATGGAGACGAAGTCGTCCGTCAAATCAGAGAATTCAACAGAGAGATTTATATCCTTCTGCTCACCGGGCACAAGGATCTGGCGCCGCCATTGGAAACCATTAGAGCACTGGAAATCCAAGGTTACTGTGAGAAGAGCGACCGCTTTGACCAACTTTTATTGCTTGTAGAGTCGGGGATAAAATCCATTGAGCAGATGCAATTAATCAAGAAATTTCAGGAGGGGCTCAACAAGATTTTACAAGCTGTTCCGAAAATTTATCAGCTACAACCCATCGGAAGCATACTGGAGGAAATCCTAATAGAGATCATGCCTCTTGTGAACAGTGAGAATGCCTTTATTCTAGTGGATGACATTATTCAATTTAGTTCAGAAAATAACAGTATTTTCAAAGGCATTGGAAGTTATCACACCGACATCCATGATTTTATGGAAATGCTAAATCCTTCCCTTATGGAACATATCGGCCATGCCCGGCTTAACAAATCTGCCGTTAAGCTTGACGGTGGTGTGGTTATCCCCCTCATTAACGAATATCAACAGGATATTGGTATTATTTATGTGGAAAGCGACGATCTTGAAGATGGTCTGAAGCTTCTTGAAATCTATTCAAGCCAAGCATCTTCTTCCATTAACAATGCCTTTCTCCACTCCCTTGTTAATATAAAAAATGAGGAGCTGAGTAAAACCTATGATCAACTTCGCGAGAGATATATGGATACCATTGAGGCGCTTCGAATGGTCGTAGATGCCAAGGATACTTATACCCGAGGGCACTCAGACCGGGTGTCTTATTATACAGTTAAAATTGGGGAGTCCTTTGGCATGAACGAAGAGCAACTGGAACTACTACGTATCAGTGGGCTCTTCCATGATGTGGGAAAAATCGGCACTTCGGATGATATTTTATCTAAAGTAGACAAGCTTACTGACCGAGAGCTAAGCGAAATACGAAAGCATCCTCTCAAGGGCGCACATATTCTTTCCGCGATTTCTATGTTTAAAGAGGTGGCTCCAGTGGTGAAATGCCACCACGAGAGAATCGATGGAAGCGGTTATCCGGAAGGGCTTAAAGGAGAAGAGATTCCCTTCATGTCTCGAATTATCGCAGTAGCTGATGCCTTCGATGCCATGATGTCTGATCGACGCTACCGTTCAAAGCTTCCCTTGAAGGAGGCTCGAATTCAGCTGATTAACGGTTCTGGTTCCCAGTTTGACCAAGAGGTGGTTGATCATTTTCAACGTGTGTTGGAGAAATTCCCGGATATGGTCAATGAACTTACCGCGACTTATGAATAAAAAAAATAAGCATGCCTTCCGGCACGCTTATTTTTTTATATTCTTTTCTCTATTTTTCTAAACTCATGGTTTTATAAGTAAAATATTTTTTTGCAGGCGTCTTGTAAAGCGCCCCTGCAAGAATAACTGCAATCAAGAAGCCTCCTACGAACTGAAGCATATTTGTTGGAATGCTAAATGCTGATACCGCGAAGTTTCCATAAATAAGACCTCCTGCAATATAATATCCAAATACCATCCAAAGCCCTGTGCCAGTCATTGCAACAATCTGATATACCGGAACAATAATATGCTCTTTTTTCTTTACAACAAAAGAAATAATGATCAACAATACAGGTATAATCAATGCAATCAGCATCAACTGACTTTGAATCCCATTAATAAAATCGCCAAATTCGGATGCAGTGCTGACTCCCGCATCTTTATATAGACTTGCTGCATTGGCAGTTGCTTCATAAGCGACGATCCGTTGAACAATTAAATTAAAAGCCCCCCACATAACCGCAATGATCATACTAAATAATGCCGTAAATTTTTTGTTTTTCATACATTGTTGAATGATTAATCCCATTATCACTGCCATCAGTGCTTTTATGCATAAGGTCCAGGGTGCCCAGTGAATATACCCTAGAAATATATCCGCCAGGGCGGAGCCAACTCCTGCCGCAAAGGCACCATGTTTCCAGCCTAAAATTAAAACGGCTAAAAATATCATGCTGTCTCCCATATGAATGTATCCATTGGTAAACGGAACCGGTATTGCAATTACCATCGTTGCTACCGTAATAAGTGCTGTCATCAATCCTGTTGTGACAATTTTTTGTGTTTTGTCATAAAGTTGCATATTGTCTCCTAAAAATCTAAAGCGAATAATTTGTTTGCTTTAATCATATTACTATGATATTGTAATTAAATAAATATGCAATTCTAGATATTTTTATGTATACAGTTTCTTTTCTTGTATACTAGAGAGGTTACCATGAAACAAATAATGCCTATATTCTCCTACAATCATTCAACGCCACTTTACCTTCAATTATTTAACTATATTAAGGATAACATTCTTAACGGGAGTATCAGAAGTGGCGAAAAATTACCTTCCCTTAGAGCTCTATCCAAATCTATTGAAATCAGTATCACTACAGTTGGTCTTGCCTATGATCAGCTGCTGGTTGAAGGATACATTTTCAGCAAACCGGGATCCGGCTATTTTATTAATGAAATAGCTTCTGGCATGGGAACCCCCTCAGCGAGAGCCTCCTCCTCTAGGGAAGAAGAATTGACAAAAGACAATACTTATTACTATGATCCCGCTACCTTTGATTTCGCCAAATGGAAGAAATGCACGAATCAGGTGTTAACCGAATACGCTTATTTGCTTTTTCACGAAGGGGATTCTCAGGGAGAACTGGCCTTAAGGAGAGAAATATCAAAATATGTCTATCAGTCAAGGGGGGTTATCTGCACCCCCGACCAAATTGTCATTGGTGCTGGGACGCAACAAATAACCGGTCAGCTTTCTAATATCCTTGCTTTAATGAGCATAAAAAGCATCATTCTCGAAGACCCTTGTTATTTACCAGTAAAAAACATTTTTCGTGATCGTGGTTTTACTATTTCTCAAATTCCGGTTGGTAGGGAAGGCATAAGCCTTCCTCATTTGCCGATAAATCTCCCATCTGCTGTTTATGTCAGTCCTTCTAACCAGTTCCCTACAGGAGCCGTTATTCCAGTTGGGAAAAGATATGAATTGTTATCTTGGGCACAAAAAAACAAAAGCATAATCATTGAGGATGATTATGACAGTGAGCTTAGGTATTTCGGAAGACCTATTCCCGCATTACAGGGCTTAGATACAAATCAAAGGGTTGTCTATCTAGGTTCATTTTCTTCCACCTTATTTGCTTCCGTTAAACTGAGTTATATGATTCTTCCAGCATTTATGGCCGATATTTTTCAAGGTTTAAAAAGTGACTATTCCCAGACATGCTCTAAAATGGAGCAGCTGACACTTTCACTCTTTATGGGTAAAGGTCAGTATCAAATAGGGATCAAAAAACTTAGGGCCTTATGCGCCCAGAAGTTAAATCTGGCTACAAGTGTTTTAACCAAGAAAGGTGCCGGATTTATTCATTTAACAAACACCACCTCAGGTGTTAGTATTATCATCAATATTAACAGTAGAAAATCATCAGCCCAGCTTTGTCAGGAAGGGGCTTCCCTAGGAATTCAACTTTCAGAAATGTCTTTCTATACGGAGACGCCAAATAAAGTCTCCTCCTTGATTTTATACTTCAACCAGATTCCAATCGATAAGATCCCTTCTGCTTTAGAATCATTGATTGAACTTTGGCATAGCAATCCTAGTGATAACAACTTTTAGATTTCAAACACTTCATAATCATGATTCAGCAGGTCTACTGTTAATAATTTGTTTTGAAGAATATCGCCTTTGTTAAAAAGAACCTTGGTAACCTCGGCCACTTGAATAGACGCAACCAGTGCAGGCGTAAAGGCCGGATTTCCAAGTTCCACTTCAACGCCTTTGTTTTCCTCTCCACTGTAAATACGGTCCATGGTATGATCGCCAGGCATAATGGTGGAAACCTGTCCATACCAACCCGCTATGGCGCCATGCACCAGTGGAATTTTAAGTTCGTTGCAACCTCTGGCCAATATTTTTCTAGAGAACATATTATCCAGCGCATCAATAATAATATCATGACCTTTCAATATTTCCTGGTAATTCTCTTCCGTGAGAAATCCAAAAATTGGCATGATCTCCACCTCGGAATTCACCTCTGCCATTCGTTCTTTTGCAACCTGTGCTTTTTCTCTGCCAATAAGTCTTTCCGTAGAAAGAATCTGCCGGTTTAAATTCGTCTCCTCAAAGACGTCCCCATCTACCGCTGTAATATAACCAATACCAAGTCTCCCCAGCATCTCGATTATATAACCCCCAAGGCCTCCACAACCGATGACACAAACACGGAAATTTTTAAACTGCTCATTTTCTTCAGGGCTGAACGTGTTCATATTCCTTAGATATCTATTTTCCATATCCTCCAAGCTCCTTTAACAATTTCTCAAATTCCTGGCTTTTCAAAACAACTTTGAAAGCCTTTACCATATCTGAATCCGCATATTCCCTAGCAACGACAAAATCATACTCCTCAAAACCGATTGGAATAAAGTCAAGATCCATCGACTTCGCCGCAGAATAAACGCCTACACCAACATCCGCTGTACCACTTTTCACTGCCGCCGCCACCGCCATATGTGTGGTCATATCCCTATCATAGCCTTTTATTGTGTCTGTTTCAATCACTTCTTTTTTTAGTAAAAAATCTGTCAGGATTCTGGTACCCGATCCTCTTTGCCTATTCACAAAGCTCACGTCTTTTCTTGCCAGATCCCTGATAGAATGGATTTTTTTAGGATTACCCTTATTGATAAGAAGGCCTTGCTCTCTTCTGACCCCTTTGATCAATTCCGCCTGTCCGCCAAGGTATTTTTCCATATAAGAGATGTTATAAATCCCTGTTTCCTCGTCCAGTAAATGAATGGGTGCAATGTGCGCTTCCCCTCTTTTTATGGCCATGATTCCACCCATGCTACCAACATGAGAAGACGACAAGTTTACCCCTTCAATCATACTTCCGATATAGTCCATGATCAGATCATGACTCCCAATAGAAACCAGTGTGTTTTCAATATCTTCTATGTTCTTAACCAGCTCTACATCTACTTCTTCCCCTATGTCAACTCCTTCTGAATTTTTAGGTATTATAACGATGCCATCCGCTTTTACCAGGGTCATTGTAACCCCTGCGCCACGGTTCAATGGCGTAGCAACCAGTTTATTGCCCACTTTTCCAAGGGTCACTCTTACATATTCCCTATGCTTCAGAGAAGACACCAGTCTACGGGAAATAATGGCCTTTACCTTATGCGCTTCCACTTGTTTTGCTCGCTGTAATGCACGTATTACAGGAACAACAACTTCTTCAAAAACCAGGTAGGCGGATCCAGGGTATCCCGGAACACCAATAACTGGTTTGCCCTTAATTATCCCCAAAACCGTTGGTTTTCCAGGCTTTATTGCAATCCCGTGCAACACCAGTTCTCCCAAATCGCTTATTAACGATGCCGTAAAATCCCTGCTGCCTGCTGATGAACCAGCATTTATTACCACCACATGATTGCTTTCAACTAATTTTAGCATCTCTATTTTTAATTTCTCATAATCATCTTTTACAGGACTGATCCTTTGGGCGATGCACCCAATTTCTTCAACGATCGCTTTAAAAGTCCATGAGTTGGTATCAAATATTTTCCCATTTTCTAACGTTTCATATTCATCAGAAATTTCCGTTCCTGTAGGCATAATCCCTACCGAAATTCTTTCATACACTTCAATCTCTGAAACACCGCCACTTAAGATTGCCCCAATGTCCATGGGTCTAATCTGGTGATTTTCCGGTAATATCATTTCTCCAGCAACGATGTCTTCTCCAATGGGACGAATGTGCTGCCAAGGGGAAGCCTGGGTAATAATCTTTACCTTTTCAGTTTCCTGCCCAAGCATTTCTTTGCCACCATGCTTTTCATGAATGCCACCCTGATCTTCTTCAAGTAATGCCACATCTTCTATCATAATGACGCTATCATAGGGGTCTTTGATCACATGCCCAGTATTAATATATTCAAAATCAACCCCTCTGGTCAAAATAACCGGGTTTGCTTCATTTGCAGCATAAGTTCTTTCTGCTAAAACCATAATTCCATCCATTGCAGCAGCATTATGATTTGGCGAGGAAATTCGAGCGAAAATAGGCCTACTTGTCATCCTTCCTCTTGACTCTCTCACATCCACCATTTCTTGTTTCACAGCATTTAACAGTGGCTCAATTTTTCCCAGATAAATTGCCACCGCTTCCTCAATATCCGTAATATTCAAATATACGTTTCTTTCCATTTTGTCCCCCTCAAGCCCATTATAAGCATCCGACATTGGGCTTCAAGCCCAATATAGGCTGCTTATAATGGGCTTGGTTACCAATTTATTACAACTTCTACCATCTGATTTTTATTGACACCTTCCGTTAGATCTGACGTTCTGATATATCCATCCGCATATCTAAGTTGAGAAATGGATCCTGATTTAGCATGAATAGGTTCTGCAATCCAGCCCAGTTCATCTTTGCTTAACTTAACTAACGTAAATGTTTCCCGTCCTTCACCGCCATGAATATTGTCTGACATTCGTGCGGTTATTGTCTGGTTTTCCTCTTCACAGGCGAAAAAATACTTTCTGATAAATGGCTCAACCACGGCCTTATAGGAAATGATTGCTGCCATCGGGTGCCCTGGAAGGCCTACCACTAAATTTGATCTGTCGTGACAACAGCAACTTTCATTTTTTATCACACCAACCACTGTCGGTTTCCCTGGTTTCATGGCAATTCCATGGGTTATTACGCCCGGCTTACCCAATTCATCAATAACCTGTGCCGTGAAGTCCTTCTCGCCAGCAGAACTTCCTCCCGAAAGCAGCACGATATTATTTCTATTTAAAGCTTCTGAGACTGTCTGTTTTAATTTTTCTTCCGAATCCTTTATTAATGCCACCAGTCCCACCTTTGCCCCCATATTATTCACTAGCGCCGCTAACGCATAGGCGTTGACATCACGAACCTGTCCAGGCCCTGGATCTTCCATAATGCTAATCACTTCATCTCCTGTTGAGATAATGGCAACCGTCGGTTTAACGAAGACATTGACGAAAGCCGCTCCCATAGCTGCCAGCATCCCCATGTCTTTGGTGGTAATTCTATGTCCTTTGTTATATATTAGCTGTCCTGTCTTAAAGTCATCCCCTTTGTTCATCAATCCGGCATTAGGCGCTGAAGCTTTGTAAACAGCAATAGTATTCTCATCCAGCTTTTCCACATATTCAATCATAACCATGGCATCAGCTCCTTGAGGAAGCATCCCACCTGTAGGCACATATACCGCTTTTCCGCTGGTAACCGTTTGTTCAGGAGCCGTACCCATTTTTACTTCACCAATCAGCTCTAGAAAAACTGGGGCAGTATCGGAAACCCCAAACGTATCCTTTGCCATCACCGCATACCCGTCAACGACTGCCCTTGCAAACTCAGGAATATCTGTCTCTGAAATCATATCCTCTGCCAGATACCGGCCAAGTGCTTCAAATAAAGGAATTTCTTCCTCCATTCGATCTATATTTTTAAAATGCTGATCCAATTTTTCCTTTACCTGTTCCAGCGTATCTACTTTAAGTAGGTTCATCTTTTCTTTATCTCCATTTCTTAGTTTTTTATACGAGCAGCTCTCCTTCAATAAACTGGCGGGTTAAACTGTTAACAGGATTTTTCAATATTTCCCTGCAGTTTCCCTCTTCAATCAGTTCCCCTTTGTTCAGGAAAATCAGTTTGTTACACACCCTCTTTGCTTGGGGTAGGTTATGAGTTACAAAGAGGATACTGGTCCCTTCTTCTTTGTTGATTTTAGCCAGCATTCTTTCTATTTCACCAGTTGTCGCTGGATCAATATTTGCAGTTGGTTCATCAAGAAGCAGCAACTTCGGCCTAAAGGAAAGGGCTCTGGCAAGGGCAACTTTCTGGATTTCTCCTCCTGACAACTTCCAGACCTTTCTTTTCCTTAATTTTTCCAATCCCAATTCATCTGTTAGTTGATGAATCCGTTCTTCTATATCTAAATTGCTCCATCCCCTTAATTTTAAAGGATAGGCAATATTTTTTTCTACTGTTGTACGAATAAGATAAGGATTTTGAAAAACCAGGGTCATTTCTGACTTTGGATATATTTTTATAAGTTCTTGATCTACATAAGTCACATTTCCTGTGGTTTGCGAATTCAACTTGCCAATAATGTTTAGCAACGTGGTTTTCCCTGCACCATTTGCGCCGATAATTGCCGTGACAGTCCCTTGTTCAATGGTCATATTTTCTATATTTAAAACCATCTTTCCATTATATTCTTTGGTTAGTTTTTCGATTTTCAGCTTCATCTATTTGCCCTCCCTTTCCTGGAAGTTGTATAGAATTGCATTAATAATAAAGGCTATGATCAGTAATACAATGCCAACTGCAATTGCCCGGCTGTAATCACCCATGGATTTCAACTCTGTAATATAGGTGGTCATCACTCTTGTTTTACCCTTGATGTTTCCCCCTACAATCATGACCGCGCCAACTTCGGAAATGGCTCGTCCGAATCCGCTGATCACCGCTGCTGTCAATCCTATTCTCATTTCAAAAATCAACAGTTTCATTGTTTCGAAACGGCTTGCTCCCAAAGTAATCCCCAGCCTGTTCACAATCGGTGCTTTTTCTTTCACTAGATTGTATGTAAGACCCATGACGATAGGCGTTACAAGGCATATTTGGGCGATAATCATCGCTGTAGGTGTATAATTTAACTGAAAGCTACCAAGAGGTCCTCTTCGCATTAAAAACAAAAAGACTGTCAATCCTGCGATAACAGGTGGCAGACTCATAAATGTATAGGTTATTCTTATTATAATACCTTTGCCCCAGAAGTTATGGGTACCTAGAAGAATTCCAAGGGGCATGCCCATGCAGGTGGAAATAAATAGAGAGGAAAAAGAAACAAAAAGAGATAGACCTATTATCTCAAATAATTCTGGGTCCCCCATAAATATTAAATTTAATGCCTGAGCAATGCCCGTTGAAATTTCATTCATAATGATTCCTTATTTAAAAATTATTGCAAAACGACTCCTAGCTGCTATAATCATTTAGCATTTGGTGTGAACAATGGCGCCCCAAATTCTTCAATACCATAAGTGCCGATCAGTTCCTGTGTTTCCGCTGATAATATCCATTTCTGAAAATCTTTTGCGCCAACAGCATTTATTATTTCATTCTTTTCTGGATTTACACAAATTACACCATACTGGTTATTCAAAGTGCCACTTGGTGTTTTTTGGCAAACAATTTGAAGATCAGTTTCTGCCCCAACATTAAGCCAAGTTGCTCTGTCTGTTAAGGTATAGGCCATTTTTTCATCTGCCATGGTGATCACTGCGCCCATTCCTGATGCTGCTTCAATGTACCAGTCTCCTTTAGGGGTTAAACCAGTATTTGCCCAGATTGAAAGTTCTTTCTTATGGGTTCCTGATTCATCTCCTCTTGAGATGAAAATGGCTTGGTCGTTATATATTTTTTTAAATGCTGCTATTTCATCAGAACTTGCAGCTGTAAGAATTCCACTTGGATCCGTTGAAGGTCCAATTAAGACAAAATCATTGTACATGACGTCAAATCTGCCATCTGCATCTGCATGGCCGTTTTCTATAAAGGCTACTTCGTCCTTAGGAGAGTGAACAAGCAGCACATCTGCTTCACCAGCTTCTCCCATCGCCATCGCTTCACCAGAACCTACTGATATGACATCGACTTCCCATCCAGTATTATAAGTGAATTCAGGTAAGATAAAATCTAATAATCCGCTGTCCTTCGTACTCGTTGTTGTGGCAAGTATGATTTTACCTTGTATTTCTGCAGGGCCTTCCGTCGTAGCCGGTTTTTCCGCTGCACTACAGGCTGCAAAGGATAATACCATTGCCAGTACCAGCAGCACCGCTAAAATTCTTCTCTTGTTTGTTCTCATTTTTGTTTCTCCTTCATCTTGATTGTCATCAAAAAAACCTTTCTGCTTTCGCGGAAAGGTCAGGATTGCACATTTAGGCCTTGTTGCAATTCCTTTCCAATACGGGAGGCCCGCAAGTTTCTCTGCGAACCCAATGGTTGAAGTCCATTGAGCATCTCTGCCCTTTAGGGTTCTTCAACTCGGAACTAATATTTAGTTACGGGTTTATTTTATATTAGAATGTGGTAAAAAGTCAAACCAATTATTCTTTTTCCCCAACCAGTTGAAAGCCTTTTCTTGTCAGTTCATCCTTTATATCCTGCACCTGCTGGTGATCTCGGGTTTCCATCACAATTTTTAGGAAACAACTGTTAACTGACATATTCGGGTCACTACTATCATGATGAACGGCGATAACATTTCCGCCTTTTGAACTGATTGCTTCAGCAACACCAAGAAGTTGTCCCGGTTTATCCATCAATGCAATCACCACAGTACTTCTTCTTCCGCTCATTACCATACCGCGTGTGATCACCCTGTTTAAAATATTCACGTCTATATTTCCACCGCTGACAAGGCAGACAATTTTTTTGTGTTTCATTTTTATTTTTCCGAACATGCTTGCCGCCACTGCCACCGCACCTGCTCCTTCAGCAACCAGCTTTTGTTTTTCCATAAGCATCAGTATGGCTGCTGCGATTTCATCATCCGTTACGGTTACAATCTCATCAACGTATTTCTTGACTTCTTCAAAAGTTTTGTCACCAGGGTTTTTTACGGCAATGCCATCTGCAAAAGTGCTAACATTCACCAGACATTTTTTTTCACCGCATTTTAAAGAATCATACATGCTGGCAGCTCCAGCTGCTTGGACACCTATAATCTTGCACTGTGGCTTTAATTGTTTTATGACAAATCCAATACCGGCAATCAGCCCTCCGCCACCTATAGGAACAATAATAGCATCCACATCCTCCAGTTGTTCAAGAATTTCAAGCCCTATGGTTGCCTGTCCGGCAATCACGTCAATATCTTCAAACGGATGAATAAATGTTCTTCCTTCTTCCTTCTGCAATTCAATAGCTTTTGCATAAGCATCATCGTAGGTATCCTTCACAAGGCACACCTCGGCACCATAGCTCTTTGTTGCCTCCACTTTGCTGATTGGCGCTCCGTCAGGCATGCAGATCAAGCATGGGATATGGTTTTTTTGTGCGGCAAGAGCAACCCCCTGGGCATGATTCCCTGCGCTGCAGGCAATAATGCCTTTTTCTCTTTCAGCTTTAGTAAGCTGACTTATTTTATAGTAAGCACCTCTCACCTTAAAACTCCCAGTAACCTGCAGATTTTCTGTTTTCAGGTAAACCTGATTTTCAGTACTTAAACTGGGGGCTAATATTAAATCCGTGGTTCGCACCACTTCTTTAAGGATTAATTTTGCATGGTATACTTTATCCAATGTTAACATTTCTCTCTCGTATAATTCAATTATCCTTTTATTTGATAATCGGATTATATTTTCCTTTCTTTTCATTGTTTATATCGCAAGCTCATTTGCTTCGTTATAATAAGTTAAGCACTGTGGATTTGTACCTATTTTCCTACAGCTTTG
>JBBRXC010000015.1:0-20390 GCA_038248745.1 Peptostreptococcales bacterium
ATAAACAGGGTATCCGTCAGGACTGAATTTTCTTCTACAAGCAACGCCTTGCCTGGCGTCATTTCTTTTATGGTCATCCCTAACAGAAGAGGAAGCTTTGGTTCCACATCTGAATGTCTTAAAACCAACCCATCCTTATCAAGAATGATATATTTTTCGCCATAAGGGATCACCGTTGCTTCTTTTCTCTCCTCTACCGTAATGGTAATCGTGCTAGGGATCCTTCTATTCACCGAAACATTTTTCATGTAAGAATCTTTTAATAACTTTTCTTTCATCTGCCTTGTCTCAGCTTGAAATAAGTTGACCCCAACCTTTGCCCCTGATAGTTGAATGATTTGTTCTGCGGTATAATAATTATTATTTTTCACTTCTATTTTATTCACATCAAACAAAGCCGAGGAAAGGGTGAAATATAGGGCGATGCCTATAATAACAACAACGATCATACGGAGTAGCCAGTTTTTCTTTTTTCTTTTTTTCCTTTTTCTAGGTTTCTTTATATCCATCTGACCTTTTTGTTCTTCCGTCAGATTTTTAATTTTCTGAATCATTTTTCCCCCATGGAAACTATTTTAAATCAGCGCTAATGGCGTTATAAATTATTTCAGTCGCTGTTTCATGTGCACATCTTTTGCTTGCCGTTTCCATTTTTTTCAGTTTTCCCCTGTCTGCCATCAGCATTTTAACTGCTTTAATTACCTTGTTTTTATCAAGATTTTTTTCTTGAATCAGAATGGCTCCCCCAGTTTCAGATATTGCCTTTGCATTGAAATATTGATGATTTCCTGTCACATTTGGAGAAGGGATTAGGATGGATGCTTTCCCGCAAATATTAATTTCTGCTATTGTAAGCGCCCCCGCCCTGCTGATGACCAAATCTGATGCGCCCAGATAATACGGCATATTTTCAATATATTCAAGAACTTTCATTTTATCTGAAAGCCTTATTTCCATCGTCTCTAATTCACTGATTACCCTTTTATAGTATACCTTGCCTGTCCCAAAAAAGATAGATATATCAGGGTCTTCATTTAACGTTTTTATTACATTTATAATCTCTTCATTCAATGTGCCGGCACCCCCGCTGCCACCAAATGCCAAGATAACGAAATCTTTGTCTGATAACCCCAACTCTTTCCTACATTCCGACTTATTCAAGTGTTCAAATTCACTTCTGACCGGATTGCCGGACAAAATAATTTTTTCTTTATGTTTAAAGTTTTTTTCTGCGTCCTTAAAACCAACGAAAATTTTATCCACGTACTTCTCTAGCAGCTTATTTGTTAGTCCCGGGACAGCGTTCTGTTCATGTATATAAGTATTTATACCCATTTTATGAGCGGTCCTGACAACCGGTCCACAAACGTATCCGCCGGTCCCTATGACCATGTCCGGATTGAATTCTTTTATAATCTCTTTTGCATCTTTCGTTGCTTTCACCAATTCCATCAGGACTTTTATATTTTTAAAAACATTTTTTCTATTGAATCCCCTGATTTTTATAAATTTTATATCATATCCACTCTTTGGCACAATGGATTTTTCAAGTCCTCTTTCTGTACCTACAAAAAGAATTTCCGCATCCTTATGTTCTTTTTTTATCTTATCAGCAATGGCAATCGCAGGATAAATGTGTCCCCCGGTTCCACCGCCTGTCATCAAAACTCTCATGAAAGAACCTCCCCTCCATTTATCTGCTTCTTTGTATTTTTTGAAATGTTCAGTAAAATCCCCATTGAACACATGAACAATAATAAGGCATTCCCGCCGTAACTGATAAATGGTAATGTAACCCCTGTTGGTGGCATGGAAGAAGTAACAACTAAGACATTCAGAATGACCTGTAGTGCCAGCATCGTCGTAATTCCTGCTGCAACCAACGTGCCAAAAGCATCCTTTGCATTTATGGCGATTTCATACCCTTTCCAAATTAAAACGAGATAACAGACAAGAAGAATAATGACCCCTAAAAACCCAAGTTCCTCCGCGATGACTGCCAAAATAAAATCATTTTGTGCCTCTGGAAGATGTAAATTTTTTTGAATGCTTTTCCCAATGCCAACCCCAAATAACCGGCCTGAACCCATTGCAAATAAGGACTGCATCACCTGATATCCTGTGCCTAAAGGGTCCGCAAAAGGATCGAAAAAACTGGTGAATCTCTTGAGTCTATACCCATCCGGGTCAGAAAATATTAATATAAAAGCGCCACCAGCGCCGGCAATCAGTGTGCCGATAAAATACCGCCACTTTGCCCCGGCAAAAAGCATCATCGACATGGTGATACCAAAGATGATCATTGCAGTAGACATATTCGGCTGCATCATCACAAGCCCACCAAAAAGAATGGTAATTCCAACCATAGGGGCTAAGCTTGTGGACATTTTGTCGATTCTTTTCGGTCTGCTGGAGAAATAATAAGCCACAAAAATAATAATTGCAATTTTTGCAATCTCGGCCGGCATTAATGTAAACCCACCGATTCCAAGCCATCTGGTCGCATAATTTCTCGTGATTCCCAAAGGCGTAAAAAGAAGGGCAAGTAAAACGGCACTGGTTATTATTCCTGGCCAAGCAATTGCCTTATAAAATCTATAATCTATCCTACTGATTCCCAGCATCAGAACAGTTCCCAGTCCAGCCCAGAAGATTTCTCTGATCAGATAATGATAAGGAGTTCCATACTCATTGATTGAGTTATAATAACTAGCGCTAAATACCATTATTATGCCAAATATAACAAGTGCCATCGTTAAAGCAATAAGGGTAAAATCTGCTTCTTTCTTTTTTCCAACTTTTTTCTTTTTTGTTATTTGTTTTGCAGATGTTTGCTTTTTTGTTATTTGATTTTTTGTTATTTCCTTTTTCTTAATTTGCTTTTTTTCCATCTTTACCCTCAAGCTTTATCGTTTTATTGTGCCATTCTGCTGACACAACGCTTAAAATGGTCGCCTCTTTGTTCAAAGCTATCGTACATATCCCAGCTGGCACAGGCGGGCGACAAAAGAACAGTATCTCCCGGCACGGCAACTTTGGCGGCCTCTCTTACGCATTCCTCCATATCCTTTGCCATCACAATATTTTCAAAACCCATTTTTTCAGCTGTTTCTTTAATTTTTTCTGCTGTTTTTCCAAGCAACACTAATGTTTTAACCTTTCCATTAAAGGATCCAATGAATTCTTCATAGGTTGAGCCTTTGTCATAGCCTCCTGCAATCAGAATAATACCCCCATCAATTGCTTCTATCGCTTTAATGGATGCATCTGGATTTGTCCCTTTCGAGTCGTTGACATATCGGACACCATCTATTTCCCCACAAAACTCCATTCTATGCTCCACACCAAGGAAATTCACAAGAGTCTCCCCGATTATTTCGGGATCAATGCCAGAAAAATAACTAATGGCAACCGCTGCAAGGGCATTTTCCAGATTATGCATGCCAGGAATTTGAAGCGTTGATTTGTCACAAATAGTGATTATTTCTCCCATTTCATTTTTAATAACAATATTTTCTCCCATTACGTAAGCACCCAAAGAGAGTTCTTCTCTTCTACTGAAGGGAATCACCTTTGCTTTACAGTTTTTTGCATATTCATACAACGGCTTATCATCATAATTCACTACAAAATAATCATTTTTATCTTGATTTTCAAAAATCCTGGCCTTGGCCTCCCCATATCTCTTGATATTGCCATGCCTGTCCATATGGTCTGGTGTAATATTTAAAATCGCTGAAATCTTCGGTTTAAAAGACTTTATAGTCTCCAGCTGAAAACTGCTTGTTTCTGTAATAAGCCACGAATCCTCTTCAGCCAGTAAGGCTTTTGAGATAACGGCAACACCTATATTTCCAACAACAAAGGTTTTTCTTCCTGCATTTCGGAAGATCTGTCCGACCAAAGTAGTCGTCGTGGTTTTTCCATTTGTTCCTGTAATAGCTACATAACTTCCTTTTCCAACTCTATAAGCAATTTCCAGTTCACCGATGATTTCTGCACCATTCCTTTTGGCTTGCTCAACAAACTCCGTGTTTGGAGGGACGCCAGGGCTAAGAACGATGATATCAAAAACTTCATTTTTATCCGGATCCTCTGCAAAATACATTTTCTCAACTTTATCCTCCAGAAAAGCAATCAATTGAGGATTTACATCCTCTATAAGCTTTGAATCCTGCACATATACTTTTGCCTCAAGTTTATTCAATGCCTGCACAGCTGCAATACCTGATTTACCCGTTCCTACAACCAAAACTTTTTTGTTTTTCATTTTCTATCTCCTTTTCAGCTAGGGCCTGGTGGCGCACTTTGACCAGCAAATCGGCCACCAGTCCCCGTCTGACTCTATTTCACTTTTTTTATTTTGATGACTCTATTTCACTTTTTATATTTATCTGTAAATTTTTATGGATTCCTTTATTTATAGAATCGCAAATCCTATTATACAGAAAATTAACGTAATCAGCCAAAACATGCCTACAACCTGTGTTTCTTTGAATCCACTAAGCTCAAAATGATGATGCAGTGGCGCCATTTTAAAGACTCTTTTCTTTCTTGTTTTAAAACTGACAACCTGGATCACTACTGACAGTGATTCTGCTACATAAACAATCCCAACGATAGGAAGAAACAATTCCATCTCCATCATCACTGCTGCAGTGGCAATCCCTCCCCCAATCGCAAGGGAACCGGTATCTCCCATAAAAATCTTTGCAGGATTCTTATTAAATACCAGAAATCCTAAGCATGCTCCGGCAAGTGCGCCAAAAAATACACCCGATGCACTGAAGCCAATGCCAACAGATGCAACAGCGAAAAACAGTGCTACAAGGAAAGTCACCCCGCTTGCTAGGCCATCTAACCCATCCGTCAAATTTACACCATTGGTCATTGCAACAACAACAAATATAATAAAAGGAATTGCCCATAGTCCGAAATCAACCCGCTGATTGATAAAAGGAATGATCACGTGAGAAGCGCCAGCAGAAAATCCAACCTTATAGACGGCGATTGCCATGCCAAAAAGAATTTGCCCCAGCAGCTTCTGCCATGCCCTCAATCCCAGATTTTGCTTTTTGACAACTTTCAGATAATCATCAGAAAATCCCAGCAATCCGAATAAGATAAACGCTAAAATAATAACACCTATTTGAATTGAAAACTCCCTTGTGGTAAGGCAGGTGAATATTGTTGCGAGGATAACAGCAATCCCCCCCATGGTTGGGGTTCCGCCCTTTGTCATATGAGACTCAGGCCCATCTTCCCTTATATTTTGTCCTGTATTCAGGCGCAATAAAATTGGGATGGCCAACGCGGTAAAAGTGATGCTAATCAGTAACGCCATTATAATAATAATCCCTACTTGCACGTAGCCCATCTTACTCCTCCATCAGGGATTTTACTACCTGATCCATTTTCATGCCTCGCGACCCTTTTATTAGAACGACATCTCCCGGTTTTATAATTTCTTTTACTTTTTTATTTAAGTCTTCCTGATTTTTAAAGTGTAATGTTTGAATCCCAGGCATTTTCTTTTCAGCGGCCTTTTCAATATGAATGGATGCTTCACCAACGGTAATTAGCAGGTCAAAATTTTTGTCTGCCAGATACTCTCCAACCTCTTCATGATATTCTGCACTTTTCTCACCCATTTCCAACATATCGGCAAGGATGGCAATTTTTCGCATACCGAATACCGATGCCAAAACCTCAATCCCAGCTTTCATGCTGTCCACACTTGCATTATAAGTGTCATCAATGATTTTTATCCCATTTTTCCCTTTTATGCTAAGCCTTTTATCTGTATTTTCCATTTTTTCAAGACCACGGGCGGCCTCTTCAAGGGAAACCCCCAACTCAAGCCCCACCGACACGGCGAGAGCACTGTTAAAGGCATTATGTCTTCCTGGAATGTTTAACTTAAATTCCTGCGACTCATATTCATTTCCAGTTCTGTGTTCCAGGGTAAAGGTGATTCCGTCTTCCCCAAGATCCGATATATTGGAAATAACAATGTCACTCCTACCTGTTTCCCCGACAGTGACCAACTTATATGGTGTTTTACGTTTTTCTATTTCCGGCAAATCATTATCTCTGTTTACAATTAGCACATTATTCTTCCCAAAGTAGTTTGTTATTTCCATTTTCGCATCTAAAATCCCCTGGTGGTTCCCAAGGTTTTCAATATGTGCAGTGCCAATATTGGTAATCACTGCGATATCAGGTTTTACAATTTCTGCTAATAGATTAATTTCATTTTTTTCGCTCATTCCCATTTCCAATACGCCAACCTGGGTATCTTCTGAAAACGATAATACGGTTAAAGGCAAACCAATATGATTATTGAAATTCCCCAAATTTCGCTCCGTCTTATATTTTTCCCTGCAGATGCTATATACCATCTCTTTTGTTGTTGTTTTCCCTGTGCTCCCGGTAATGCCCACTTTCTTCATATCAAAAGTAGACAAATAATATTTAGCCAAATCCTGCAGCGCTTTTGTCGTATCTGCACACTCAATAAACGAGGTCCCGGCGTTCACATCCCACATTGGACCTGAATTTTGGCTTGAATAATTTTCTTCATAATAACCGCGCTTCACTAAAACGGCTACACACCCATTGATGATTGCCTGCGAAATAAATTGATGAGCATCTAAATGTTCGCCTATCAAGGCAATAAATAATTCCCCTGGTTTCACTTTTCTCGAATCCGTGGAAACACCTTGGATTAATAATTTTGGGTTCTGACAAATCAACGTCCCTTTAACTGCCTGATTAATTTGTTCTAGGTTTAATGGCTTCATTTCTTCCTCATTTTCTAATCGTCTATAAGTCTTTTTTATAGGACCCCTAAATATTATATCATATTTTTGCCAATCTATTCTCTATAAAGATAAACAATACCTTCTTTTGCAATTTTCTCTCCTGCTTTCGGATACTGATCTATTATAATGAAATCTTCATTATTTGTCTGTGCAGGCGAAATGGCATATCTAAGCTTTTCCGAAACCAATAGTCCGATCACCTCGCTGAAACTTTTGCCAGTCACAGATGGCACAACTGTCTGTGTGCTATTTATTTTTTCCTCTTCCTCCTGGCTGTAGGAAGGCTGAATGTTTAAATATCTAAGCGTATTTTCCAATATTTCCTTTACAGCCGGTGATGCCGTTCCACTACCATACTGAATTCCTTTCGGGCTGTCCAAGACTACCAGCACGGTAATTCTTGGGTCATCCATTGGTGCAATGGCAATAGACGATGAGTCAGTGTCTGCACTGTATCCACCCTTGATTGCCTTATTTGCGGTACCCGTTTTAGCACCCACCCTGTACCCTGCAACCTTTGTTCCACTGGCTCCTGCCTCGACATAGGCTTCCATGGTATAAGCAACTTCTTCTGCCGTTTTCTTGGAAACCACCTGCCTTATTATTTGTGGTTCAAACTCTTGAACAGTCTTTCCGTTTTTATCAACTAAAGCTTTCACAAATCTCGGCTTCATGATTTTTCCATCGTTTCCAAAAGAGGATATTGCTGTAATAAGGTTTATTGGGGTGACAGCTATTCCTTGCCCATAAGCCATGGTTGCAAGTCCTACTGGCCCTGCACCTTCTTTTGTTTGAATCAGAGAATTTCCTTCTCCCGGAAAATCTATGCCTGTTTTTCTGGTGATACCAAAAAGATCCAGATATTCAAAATATTTGTCATAGCCAATTCTTTGCGCCAGTTGAACAAACACCGGGTTACAGGAATTTCCAACTGCTTCAATTAAAGTTTCATCCCCATGGGGGTCATAATATCTCCAGCACTTTAAAATGGTGCCACTGACATTGATGGATCCTGAGTCGTAAAAATGTTCATTCAAATGGGTCAAACCCTCTTCTAATGCCATGGCAGTTGTAAGCAATTTAAAAGTGGAACCCGGCTCAAAGGTGTCACTGATCATGGGATTTCTCCACATATTATTCCAATAGTTCATTTTATCTGCATCTGGCAGAGACGCGACATAGGCTGCCTGTGTCGGATCGATTGGTACTCTAGGATTGTTGGGGTCATACTCCGGAAACATGGCCATTGAAAGGATTTCTCCTGTCTTTGTTTCCATAACGATTGCCATTCCACGATTCGAACCCGTCTTCTCCATGGCTGTTGCCAGTGCCTTTTCCGTATAATGCTGCACTACCTCATCTATTGTTAAAACAAGGCTTAATCCATCCTCTGCCTTGAAATACTTTTCAACGCCATAAGATAGACTGTTGCCCTTTACATCTACATTTTTTATCCATCTGCCTGGGGTTCCACTTAAAATCAAATTATATTTTCTTTCAAGCCCCACCAGTCCTCTGTTGTCATCTGTCACACTGCCTAAAACCTGGGAGGCAAACGCACCCAAAGGATAGTATCTTTTCACATCTTCCTGAATGTCTATTCCCACAACTGCTGCCATTTTTATTACATCCGCTTTTTCTTTGGAAATATATTTAGCGATCTTTATTCTGTCAGGGCTTTCACTTATCTGAGTTTTTAGCGCTATTGGCTCAAGTTCTAATGTTTTTGCCAGCAAATCTATGGTAGCCTCAAATTTTTCATCTACGTTTTCCACAAGTTTCGGGCTTTGTACAAGGCCAGGCGTCACCCAGATAGAATAAGTAAGGGCGCTTATGGCTAAATCCTTGCCGTTTCGATCATAAATAGCCCCACGCTTCGCGGGGATTGGCACATCCTGTGTCTGATATTTTGTGGCGAATTTTTGATAATCTTCGCCCTTCACGATCTGAACCCATCCGATTCTTATGATCATCAGTGTAAACATTATACAAATCACAGTAAACCCTATTATTATCCTTTTTTTGGTTCTTATTCCATTAGTTGTCATTTTATCCCTCTAAACAAAAAACCAGACATCTCATTATTATAATTAAGTTACCTGGTTGATCTAAAATATTAAATTATAATTAATTTTACTGATAAGCTTCAGATTTAATGATCATTGCAAAATCTCCGGAGGTCTTTTGTTCTGAAGCAATAAATACAAATTCATCCATTGTTGGATAAACCATTCCAAGTTCCATTTGTGCTTTTACTTCTAGCGTTTGGATGTTTGTGGCTTCATTGACCTGTACCGTTAGATTTTCAATTTCTCCTCTAAGTATATCATTTTCTTTGATGGTTGTGTTTGCCTGATATTTAACATTTGCTGCATAGGCTGTTGTAATTACAAGCCCAAGCCCAATAATACCAATAAGGATAATCGTCAGTAAAAGAATTCTTTTATTGTTTCTCAACATTTCATCTTTCATAAACTTTTACCCCCTTCTTATTTTTTTGCAACTCTCAATTTTATATTTTCTCCGCAACTATCAATTTTATATTTTCTCCGCAACTCTCAATTTTGCACTTCGCGCTCTTGGGTTCAGTTCAAGCTCTTCTTCTGAAGCAATAATAGGTTTCCTGCTTATTTTTTTCACATCTGCTATTTTCCCACATACACACATTGGAAGATCCTTTGGACATTTACAAGGGTCGGCTCTCAAATTGAATATGTCTTTTACTATTCTATCTTCCAGAGAATGAAAAGTGATGATGCAAAGTCTGCCCCCAGTTGCCATGGTGTCACAAAACTCATCAACTGCTCTTTCCAGTTGACCCAGCTCATCGTTTACTTCAATTCTTATCGCCTGAAAAGTTCTTTTGGCAGGATGTGGACCATCTCTTCTTGCCGCTGCTGGAATGGCGGCTTTTATTGCCGCCACCAGTTCAAATGTTGTTTCAAGCCTTTTTTCTTTTCTCGCCTTTACAACAAATTCACTTATTCTGGAAGCCCACCGTTCTTCTCCATATTTTCTAATTATCTCATTCAATTCTTTCACTGAATATGTATTTACTATTTCCTCTGCTGTTATGCTGTCATCCGCATTCATTCTCATGTCCAGTGGTGCATCCTGCATATAGGAGAACCCTCTTTTAAAATTATCAAGTTGAAAAGAAGAAACACCCAAGTCTAGCAAAGCACCGTCAATTTTCGATAACCCCAATTCCTCAAGAACTGCTTTAATATTTGAATAATTGCTTTTCACGAAATATTTCTTGCAAGGGAATTCTTTGAGTCTTTCCATCGATGCGTCCAATGCATCCTGGTCTCTATCAATGCCAATTAAGATTCCTTTTTCATTTAACTTCTCACAAATTCCTGAAGCATGTCCACCACCGCCCAATGTACCATCTACATAGATTCCATCTGGCTTGATGTTTAAATTTTCTATACATTCATCAAACAATACTGATGTATGTTTAAATTCCATATTCGGCCATTTTCTGAGCAAAATCGGACGACTCCAATTCTGTTATGTTCTCAGCCTTTTCCCACTCTTCCTTACTCCAGATTTCTATTTTATTTAAAAGACCTACCGTTACCAGATCCTTTTCAATGTTCGCATATTCTCTTAATTCCTGCGGTATGATGATTCTTCCCTGCCTGTCAATTTCAGTTTCTATTGCATTTGCATAAAAGTGCCTTATAAAGGCTCTCACGTCTGAATTTGAAGAAGGCAACTCTGAAAGTTTTTTCATGAATTGTTCCCATTCAGAGGCTGGATAAATATAAAGACATTTATCTATTCCTCTTGTAAGTACAAACTTGAACCCAAGTTCTTCCCTGTACTTTGCAGGCACAATCATTCTGCTTTTTAAGTCTATAGAATTTTGATATTTCCCCATCAACATAGACTTTACCCCGCTTTACTTTTGATATATTCCCACTATACCCCACTTCTCTCCACTTAACAACAAAAAACGCAAAAAAAACGAGCAAAAACGCCCGTAATTTTTCATATTTTATAAAACTTAATTTATTTTAGAACCATTTCACTAGATATTGTGCAAATTTATTTTTACCCTTCTATATATATGAAGAGAATTCACGCCTACCTGACAATTAAATGCCAAAGGTACGACCCCTTGATCTGCTGCTTTCCTCAACGCATCTCCAAATTCTTGATGCATTAGGTCATTGGGCCTGAATTCTTTAATGCCCGCCATCTGTATGACGAATATGATATAAGCATCATACCCTTCTTGCTTTGCAGCGATCAACTCTTCAATATGTTTTACTCCTCTGATTGTAGGCGCATCTGGGAACCTTGAAATTCCTTGGTCTTCAAGGGTTGCTCCCTTTACTTCTATAAATGCTTTTTTCTCCCCCTGCTTAATATAAATATCCAACCTGGAGTTGCCATAAGTCCGTTCCATAAATATTTCCAGTTTATTTTTATCAAACCCAGGCAGTATAATTGTTCCATTAAGAATTGCCTCTTTTACGACAATATTAGGCGCCTGAGAATCCATATTAATTAGAAGTTTTCTGGAATTCTCACCTGACAGAATATTTGGGGAAAGATTATTTGTTTCTTCCTGCCATTCCACCTTTTTTTCAACACAGATTATTGAATACCTTAGTTTTCTTTGCCTCATGTCATCTTTGAAATCCTGCAAGTAAAGAACAGCGCCTTCCACTAGTAGTTCTCGGCAGCGACCCGTATTTTTCACATGGCAGTCAACCATTTCATTGTCCACAATCGCCTCTGCTATAAATCTATTGGGTCTCGAGACAAAAACCCCTTTCACCATATTTTTATATTCCATTTTTCTCCTCACAAGCCCATTATAAGCATCCGACATTGGGCTTCAAGCCCAATGTCGGATGCTTATAATGGGCTTCAAAAATTCTTTTTACCTATTTTTACCCAAAATATGTTATATTAAATAGGTATAATACAAAAAAAGGGGTGTGAAATTTATATGAAATCAACTGTTAAATTAACTTTATTATTGGCGTTATCGTTTGTAATGCTCCTTTCCATGTCTGGGTGCAATAATCCAAAGCAAATTGGCAGCACTTACGAAGAACCGGAAATAACTGTGGAATACTTATCCACAGAATATGTGGATCAATTAATTAGAGATGGTGCTACGCATTTTTTTGGTACCATTCAAATAACCATAGGCGAAAACAGTAATCCTTTTATTACAATAGCTGAAAAAGAACTGGTGAAAGATTCTGATCATCCAAAAGGATACTATATTGCAGACAAAAATCTAGAGTCTACCTACCCGCTGTCATTTGAAGCAAGAACGACACATTTAACCGGTGAAACAAGCATTGCAAATATAATGACCTCAGAAAACTTTGTCAAAGCCGTCGCTTCAGACATAAAAAATGCTCCTCAAAAAACGCCTGGGGAGAGCGTATTGAAATTTTATGATATATATGTCATTGGCGATCAAGTTGAACTGATCTTAGCCCATTATTTGAATTAGAAAGGATTTATTTATGAGCAATTCCATTTTTAACAATTTACCTGTTCCAAACCCGATTGCCTTCACCATTTTTTCTTTAGATGTTATGTGGTATGGCGTTCTCATCGCAACAGGAATTATATTGGCTACACTTCTTGTGTATTACAGAGCACCTATGCATGGCATTGATCAAAACCGTACCCTTGACTTCATTTTAATCTGTCTTCCGATTGGAATCGTTGGGGCCAGAGCCTATTATGTTTTTTTCGAATGGGATTCTTATGCTGGTAATATCTATAAGATCATTAACATACGAGAGGGCGGTCTCGCCATACACGGGGGTTTGCTATTCGGCTTGCTTGCAGCAGCGATTTTGTGTCTCATTTGGAAAATAAGGCCTTTTAACCTGTTGGATTTAGTAGTTCCAGCCATTGCACTTGCTCAGTCAATCGGCCGGTGGGGCAATTATTTTAACTCAGAGGCGCATGGAGGGCCTACCAATTTACCGTGGGGAATCATCGTCAATGGAGAAATGGTACACCCGACTTTTTTATATGAGTCCATCTGGTGCTTTATTTTATTTATAATATTGCTGTTGGTTGATAATAAACGCAAGTTTGAAGGCCAGGTATTTTTGCTTTATGGCATCCTGTACTCCATCGTAAGATTTTTTATAGAAGGGCTTCGTACAGACAGCCTTATGTTGGGGAATTTAAAACAGGCGCAAGTGCTGAGTTTATCTGTTATAGCAATATTTTCAGTAATATATATCATATTAAATAGGAAATCAGGTTTTAGTGGAAAAAGGAGATATCAATGAAATTAGGTATAGTAGGTTTACCAAATGTTGGGAAGAGTACTCTTTTCAATGCAATAACAAAGGCTGGCGCAGAGGCAGCCAACTACCCTTTCTGCACCATTGAACCAAATGTAGGCGTTGTGACTGTGCCTGATGAACGTCTAAAGGTTCTAACAGAAATGTATAAAGCGCGAAAAACGGTTTACACCGCAATCGAATTCTATGACATAGCCGGTTTGGTTAAAGGTGCCTCTAAAGGAGAAGGGCTGGGGAACAAATTTCTTGGGCACATCAGAGAGGTGGCAGCAATTGTTCATGTAGTAAGATGTTTCGATGATCAGAATGTGGTTCATGTTGAAGGAAAAATCGATCCAATATCAGACATTGAAACCATTAATACCGAGCTGATTCTTTCAGATATAGAACTTGTTGAGCGAAGATTAAATAAAGCGCAAAAAAATCTGAAGGGTGACAAATCGCTGCAGGTTGAAATAGAATTGCTAAAAAGGCTTTTTGATGTTCTTGGTAATGGCATTTCTGCCAGAACCATGGATTTGACCGAGGATGAATATGAATACGTCAATGAGATGGATCTTCTTTCCTTTAAGCCAATCATTTATGCAGCCAACGTCTCCGAGGAAGAGATTTCTTCAGAAACTGAAAATGACTATGTAAAAGCGGTCAGAGCTTTTGCTGAAACAGAAGGTTCTGATGTGGTTGTCATATGTGCAAAAATAGAGTCTGAAATTTCAGAGCTGGAGGATGACGAAAAGCAAATGTTCCTTGATGAACTTGGCATTGCTGAGTCTGGACTGGATAAACTGGTAAGGGCGTCTTACCACCTGCTGAATCTCATCTCTTTTTTAACTGCAGGTGAACCTGAAGTCAGAGCCTGGACCATAACCAGAGGCACAAAAGCCCCGGGTGCTGCCGGTAAAATCCACACGGATTTTGAAAAAGGGTTTATTCGTGCTGAGACGGTTGCCTATGATACCCTGGTTCATTGTGGCGGCAATCTGGTGACCGCAAAAGAAAAGGGCCTTCTAAAATCAGAAGGAAAAGAATATGTGGTAAAAGACGGAGATGTGATCCACTTCCTGTTTAATGTATAGGATTTAAATTCCCGCAAAAAAGCAGCTTCCATGAATTGGATGCTGCTTTTATATTTTGGTTGGTTGGCAAAATACCCCTGTTACTGTTTTATACCGTTACCAGGATCTTGCAAGAACTTTTTCAACAAATACCTTGGCTATCTCAGGATCAAAGTGAGTGCCAGCGCATCTTCTTATTTCACTAACGGCTTCAATCTCACTAAATACCTTTCCGTAGGTGCGCTCCCCTGTCATGGCATCAAACGCATCAGCAATCCCTATAATTCTTCCCTGCATTGATATTTCTTCTTTTTTTAAACCTTTTGGATACCCTGTTCCATCCCATTTTTCCTGATGCTGAAGCACATACTCGGCCACCTCTGAAAATTCATTCACTGAACTAAGAATCCTATACCCAATCTCAGAATGCTTCTTGATTTCTTCCCATTCCTGCTCATCCAGCCTTCCTAATTTGTTGAGGATGTTGTCACTGATGCCAATTTTACCAATATCATGCATCAGCCCTGCTATTCTGATTTGGTTCACATCATCCCAACCATAATCCAACTGTTTCGCCAGGGATTCACATAGGTCGCTCACTCGTTTTGAATGGTTCATTTCCCTCTTGTTATTTTCGTAAAGTGTATTCATAATCAGATTTATTGTCTGGCTTCTCATGCTTGCACTTTCATAAAGCTTTTGCCTATACATGTGATCTTCCGCCCGTTTCAAAATCTCTCGAATATCTTGAGATTCCTCTGTCTTTGTTTCGTACCCAAAGGAAATAGAAAGCCCAATATTGCCAACGCTATATTCTAATAATTTACTCTGGATTCGATCTACCAGTTTTTCAGCTTCTTTTGCATCTGTTTTAGGAAGTACAATAACAAATTCATCTCCGCCTAGTCTCGATACAATATCATCCGACCTACATCCTTCAACGATTGCCTTGGCGGCCTTCCTCAATAATTCATCTCCAACATCGTGTCCAAACGAATCATTGAGCAGCTTTAAGCCATTTACATCCGCCATAACAATCGTTATAGGTATGTTCCTAAGGGTGTTATAACGAGTTAACTCCTCTTCAAAAAATCGTCGGTTATAAAGTCCTGTCAGGTAATCATGGTAACTTAAATAGTTTATTTCTTCCATTCTTTGAAGTTTTTCTGAAATATCTTTGAAAACAATCACTGCCCCGATATTTTCTCCATTGTCCTGAATAATGGGCGCTGCACTATCTTCTATCGGACCCTTACTCCCATTTCTAGAAATTAATATGGTATGGTTTGCCAGTTCTTGTACTTTACCGGTTCGCATTACTTTTTCAGCTATGTTCTCGCTTTTTTCTCCTGAAACCTCATTAAAGATATCAAAGACTTGTTCAATCGGTATTCCAATTGCTTCCTCTTTGAACCATCCTGTTAACCCCTCCGCAACGGGATTCAAAAATAAAACATACCCATTTTTATCGCAAGATATCACCCCATCCCCCACCGACCGTAGGGTTGCTCCTAAAAGTTTTTTTTCATTTTCAAGTGCAAGTGCTAATTGCTGTTGAATCGTTATATCCTTTAAAATACAGTGTGTTTGCTTGAATTCACCATCTTCACCATACCCAATTTTACCATCGAAAGCAATAAACAGTTTTTCACCATTCTTATGAACCATCTCGAATTCGCTGTGAATATGACCTTGCGCTTTGAATAGCGGGAATCGTTCTTTAAATCCATCTTGATAGGCCGGTGAAAGAAAATCGCCAAACCACTTTCCTAGTACCTCTTCTCGATGATAACCAAGCATCGTAAGCCACTGCTCGTTTACATCAATGAAACAACCTGCCATATCCAGGGATTGATATCCCAAAGGTGCTTTGTCGAACAGCATTCTAAATTTTTCTTCACTTTGAAGCAACATTTTTTCTGCGTCTTCCTGCTCCGTAATATCCTGGAATGATCCCCGAATAAATTTCACAATGCCATCTTCCCTGATCGGCGTCCCTATTGCCTGTACCCATCGTCTGTTTCCTAAATCAGTTATAATTTCCCATTTTTGCTTGTACATTTCTCCATTTTTAATGGCTTTATTGATTGCTTCTAACGCCATTGTTCTATATGCCGGTGCGATGAAATCAATCCCTTCGGGAACCTTTGGTTCGCCTTTTGATATATCTATCTCTAGGATTCGGAAGGTTTCCTCCGTCCATGTCTGTTCAAAGGTCTGTGTATTGAATTCAAATCCTCCTATTTTTCCAGCCATTTCTGTCTGTTTAAGCAAATTCTGGTTCTCTAATAATTCAGCCTCTAGCTGTTTTCTTTTCGTGATGTCCGTATGCGTTCCACTGGTCATTAGCGGCTTTCCATCCGGTGTCCAAGTGTTTACTCTACCTCTTCCGTTAACCCAAACCCAATTCCCATCCTTGTGCTTCATTCTAAAATCAATATCATACTTTTCTTTAATATTTTCAAAGAGATTTTTCGTTTCTTCTTGAACGTTAATTAGATCGTCCGGATGCATATTCTCTAGCCAGGTTCTCTCACTGATTGGAGAAAGTTCTTTTAAGGAATAGCCAAGCATTTCTGCCCAGCGTTCGTTGATTGTTTGCTCCCCGGTTTGAGCATTGAGCTCCCAGGTCCCAAGGTTAGAACCTTCAATAACATTCTTATATCGATTTTTTATCTGCTCGAGTTCTAATGCCCAAAGTCTCTCTTCCGTTATATCGGTAAACCATGTAACAAAATAGTATTTTTCTGGAGAAGATACGCTAACTTTAAAGTGTTTGTTTAAAGCCTCGGAATGCTGCTTGAATTCTTCTTCTTTTCCTCCTAATGCTACATTTCCATAAAACCCAATCCAGTCAAATAGATCTTTCTTGATGTCTGGTATTACATCTGTGATTTTTTTGCCTCTAATTTCTGTACCTTTAAGCCCAGTAAAAGTTTCAAAGGCATCATTGATCTCTAAGAATTCGTAGTCGCAAGGAATCCCTTCGGCGTCACATATAATCCTGTGATAGGCAAAACCGGTTGGTGATTCTCTAAGAATTTCTTGATAAGAATAATTATTCATGAGGTGTCCTCTGGCTTTCTACAAACAAAAAAAACTGCATATCCCTATATGCAGCCCTCCTAATATTTTTGCGACTCGGCTGCCATAGAATAATAACTTTAGGCCCGTAGTTTTGTGCCCCTTTTTTTCAAAAGGTTTACCTTAATATTTATGATATTCATTTTATTCTTCTTTTTGACAATTTGCAAACTATTTTTTATCAACACACAACTACAAAATCCATTTTATTGACGTACCTTTTCCAATAAAAAAAACGCACAAATTATTCATTAATTCATGCGTTTTAATAGGTGAATTTATATGGAAAGAACTCGATAGCTATCGTCTTGTAGATATTTTGTCAATGGCTCACCCATCAGTTTCACTTCGATTCCCATGGCTTCAATTTGATCCACCAATCCATATCCCTCCGCACATCTTTTACAGGCAAATACGTTGACACCTGCGTCCTGAATCTGTTTAATAAGGTCTTGTACCTCCAGGCTCTGACACAGTAGTTTGTTGGATGGTCCCCATGTAATCAGATTGCATTCTTTCCACCATTTATTAGCGTTTGCTTTTAATGTATACATCAAAATCATATTTAATGCAGTTTCTTCATTGTCTGTTGTCCATAATATAGTCAATTTTTCGATTTTCATTTTGTTATCTCCTCAATTTTTTCATCACTAACTTTCACTTTTTCACTGCACATAAACATATTTGGCACCATTCATTCCTGAACTTTTACGGCAGCATATACCCAATATCGGACGTTGCAGAAGGATAGGCATAAATCATACGTTTAATTTCCTTTGCAGATATGCTATATTGCATTGCCAACGCAAAATGATTGATCAATTCATCTGCATAACTCCCCATAATATGCGCCCCTAAAATCAAATCTGTTTCTTTATCTACAATAATCTTTGCCATTGCAAAGGAATCATTTGTTCTTTTATACGTATACCAGTCTGACATATCAACTTTGATAATTTCATAGATGTACTCCTTCTCCATGACTTGTGCTTCACTCAATCCAACAGATCCAATTTTTGGAACAGTAAACACAACCGTTGGCAACACCTTATAATCTGGCGTCAAAAAATTGCCTTTCAGGATGTTGGCTGCGGCCATTTTCCCCTCATTGACAGCGACTGGCGTTAAAGGAAGCCCATGAGAAATCACTACATCTCCTGTTGCATAAACCGCAAAATTGCTGATATTCTGTAGATATTCATTCACAAGAATACCTTTGTTAATATGTTCTATTTTTCCTGCTTCCAAGTCCAATCCGGCAATATTAGCAATTCTCCCCGCCCCGTTGACGACCAGTCCGCATTTAATGTCGACTTTTTGCTTATTTTTCAAACATCTAACTATAAATTCATCGTTATCTTTTGATACCGACTCAACATTTGTCCCTTTATGAACCTGAATTCCGATTTCTTTTGATTTTTCCAACAGCATTTTTACAATATCCTGGTCAAAATTGGCGAGAGGTTCGTCCTGCGTTTCGATAATATGTACTTCAGCACCAGTTCTTGCCACTATATGGGCAAATTCAAAAGCGATAAAGCCTCCTCCAACAAAAACAACTTTATTTGGTAGTTTTTCAAGTTCTAAAAAAGCCTCACTGTCTATCACATGCTCACTGCCCTCAAAAGATAAAGAAATCGGCATGGACCCTGTGGCAATAACAATATATTTTGCTTCATAAATCTGATCTTCCACCTGAATTTTATTTTCTTCAATAAATTTAGCATGTCCATGTAATGTGGTTATTCCCGCTTCCTGAAGAGATTTTTCTCGATTTTCAGGAACATGATCTGTAAAAGTACGCTTAAATGCCATTAAATCTGCCCAGTTCATCTCGCCTGCCCCATCAAAGCCCTTGCCTTTCATTCGTTGATTCCAATCCATCAGTTCTGCAGCACCGACCAGAATTTTTTTAGGGTCACATCCACGAAGTGCACAGGTTCCTCCAAAAGGTCTTGCATCAACTATAGCGACATCTAACCCTCCTCTTTTGCATTTCATTGCTGCACCCATTCCTGCAGCCCCGGCGCCAATCACGATTAAATCAAAAATGTTTTTCATGCTTTCACTCGCCTTTCAAATTTCCAAGTTATGGCAAATATACTATTAATGATATTATGTGAATATTATATCTTAGAATTATCTGATTAACAAGTATCTGAACCTGTGATATGATATTTTTATAGACCTGTGCTATGATACTTTTAAGTAAAAGGAGGTCAAAATGTCGAAAAATCTAAATCTAGCCCAAGAAGCAATGAAAGCGTCAAGGCTGCCAAATCACTTAATTAACGAGTCCTCCCCCTATCTTCTTGCCCATGCTTATAATCCGGTGAACTGGTACCCGTGGGGCGAAGAAGCATTACAAAAATCGAAAGATGAAAACAAACTTATATTTCTTTCCATAGGGTATCACGCCTGCCATTGGTGTCATGTCATGGAAACTGAATCCTTTGAGGACATGGAAGTTGCCGCAGTTTTAAATGCCAATTATGTCTGCATCAAAGTTGACCGGGAGGAACGAAAAGATCTGGACGCCGTATATATGAAAGTGTGCCAGGCCATGACCGGTTCAGGGGGATGGCCTCTGAACGTATGGCTGACGCCCGACAAACTGCCAATATATGCAGGCACTTATTTCCCAAAGCATAACTATATGAACCGAGGCGGGTTGATGGAAACTGCTGCCCAGATAAGTGATCTCTATAGAAAGCTCCCTCAAGTTATCACCGACAAATCCTTTGAAATAACTGAAAAACTGAAAAAGGCAGAAAACAATGTGGTTGGGGCTTTAAATCCCGATATACTAAATCATGTAAATCTAGATTTTAAAAGAGAGTTTGACCCTGTCAATGGTGGTTTTTCAAAAGCGCCCAAATTCCCGGCACCCCATCAACTAATATATCTGCTTGGATCCGAAGATGATCCTCTGGTAAAAATGGGATTGAAAACCATAGAGCAAATGATAAAGGGAGGAATTTACGACCATATCGGCGGTGGATTTTCAAGGTATTCAGTGGATGAAAAATGGCTTATCCCACATTTTGAAAAAATGCTTTATGATAATGCGTTGCTTCTTGACGTTCTTTGCAAAGCTTATGAAGTCTCTGGCAATGAAAGTTTTA
>JBBRXC010000016.1:0-20016 GCA_038248745.1 Peptostreptococcales bacterium
CCCAATATAAGCATCCGACAATGGGCTTGAAGCCCAATGTCGGATGCTTATATTGGGCTTGTATTATTCCACAAAGGCATGGTAAATTGCCCTAATAGAAGTATTCAAGTCTTTGTTTTCAACACCAACAATGATATTCATTTCGCTGGATCCCTGGTCAATCATACGAATATTTACCCCTGCATCCGCAAGCGCCGTGAACAGTTTCGCAGAAACTCCAGGGCGCCTTGACATGCCATAACCTACGGTGGCTACAAGCGCCATTTTTTCGAATACGTCTATGGTATCTGGCTGCAACTTCCTGTTGATTTCGGCTAGAATGTCATCCAGCTTCCCATCAAGCAAACCGCTGGAAACCACCACCGATAAGGTGTCTATTCCGCTTGGCATGTGCTCAACAAGCACATCATTGTCTTCAAATATCCCAAGAACTCTTCTGACAAAACCCTTCTCCGCACTCAACATGTTTTTATAAAGGGCGATGACGGTAAAATCTTTACTGCCGGCAATCCCTGTAACAATTCTGCCGCTGGCATTTTCTTCCTGCGATGTAATAAGAGTTCCAGGATCATCAGGATTATTTGTATTTCTAATACTTATTGGTATGTTAGCTACTCTCGCCGGATAAATTGCATCCTCATGAAGCACCGAAGCCCCCATGTAAGACAATTCCCTGAGTTCCTTATAAGAAACCCTGCTGATTGGTTTAGCATCCGGCACAACTCGCGGGTCGGCCATTAAAAATCCAGAAACATCCGTCCAGTTTTCATAAACATCTGCTTCCACTGCTCTGGCCACAATTGCTCCCGTAATGTCAGATCCACCTCTTGAAAAAGTCTTGATTTCTCCATTTGGCATTGCCCCATAAAATCCAGGAATCACGGCCGTCTTGTGCTTTGCCAGCTCCTTCTTAATGCTTTCGTTGGTTTCCTCTGAAAGGAATCTTCCCTTTTCATCAAAATGAATCATGACAGCGGCATCAACAAAATCATAACCTAGGTAAGCAGCAGTAATAATCGCATTCAGATATTCGCCACGGCTGGCAATGTAGTCAGCAGAAGCGCCTTTCCTTAAATGATCGATGATGACGCCAAATTCTATTGTCAGATCCACCTTCGTTCCCAGGTTTATAGCCATCGCCGTAAACCTGTCACATATTACCTGAAAAACCTGTTCATACGGCAGATTGTGCTCGATATGGGTCTTACAAAGATAAAGCAGATCTGTAATTTTATTGTCCTCATTGTATCGTTTGCCCGGTGCAGAAACGATGATATATTTTCTGTCAGGATCCGATACGATGATATCTTTTGTTTTAGCAATTTGTATGGCATCTGCCACCGACGAACCGCCAAATTTTGTTACTTTAACGCCCATTTTTAACCCCTACAGACCGGCTTCTTTTCTTAAGATTTGAGCCTTATCTGTCCTTTCCCACGGAATTTCAATATCTGTTCTTCCAAAATGTCCATATGCCGCAACCTGTCTATAAATAGGTCTTCTTAAATCAAGATTTTCAATGATTGCTGCTGGCCTTAAATCAAAATGCTTTCTTACCAGTTCGGTAAGTTTATCATCCGCTATTTTCCCTGTGCCAAAAGTCTCGACCAATATGGAAACCGGATGTGCCACACCAATGGCATAGGCAAGTTCGATCTCACATTTTTCAGCAAGTCCTGCAGCCACAATATTCTTTGCAACATATCTTGCTGCATAGGTTGCGGATCTGTCAACCTTTGTTGGATCTTTTCCACTGAAGGCACCGCCGCCATGTCTGGAATATCCCCCATAGGTATCTACAATAATTTTTCTTCCGGTTAAACCTGAGTCCCCATTCGGGCCTCCTATTACAAATCTGCCTGTTGGATTCACGTAATATTTTGTGGCGTCATCAAGTAATGCTTCTGGGATGACCGGCTTTATTACAAACTCAATAATATCCTTTTTCATCTGTTCCATTGAAATATCAGGATCATGCTGAGAAGAAATAAGCACTGTATCCACTCTTGCAACTTTATTGTCTTCGTATTCTACCGTAACTTGCGTTTTACCATCAGGTCTCAGATATGATAGTTCCCCAGATTTTCTCACATCCGTCAGTTGCTTTGCAAGTTTATGGGCAAGCGAAATTGGCATTGGCATCAGCTCAGGTGTTTCTGTGCATGCAAAGCCAAACATGATTCCCTGGTCTCCTGCGCCGATGGAATCATAAATTTCACAACTAGATTCTTCCTTGCATTCAAATGCCTTGTCCACTCCCATTGCAATGTCGCTTGACTGTTCATGAATGGTTGTTAAAACAGCACAAGTGTTTCCATCAAAGCCGTATTCACTTTTTGTATAGCCAATATCGCAAATGACGCCTCTTACAATCTTGGGGATGTCGATATAACAATCAGTGGTGATTTCCCCCATTACCATGGCATATCCGGTGGCTGCCGTTGTTTCTGCCGCAACTCTCCCATTTGGATCCTGTTCCATGATTGCATCAAGTATTGCATCAGAAATCTGATCACAAAGTTTGTCTGGATGTCCTTCAGTAACAGATTCAGACGTAAATAATCTTTTCATTTTTTTCTCCTTTTCAGCTAGGGCCTGGTGGCGCACTAGCACTTAACTAAGGGCCTATATCCCTTGCAGCACCTTGACTATAATAAAATCCCCTTCAAAAGAAGAGGATAGATAAACAATTATTTCTCCCCTCATCTTTCTGATTTAGTCAGTAGGATTTAGCACCTTTTCCATTGTTTATACAAATGTCGTACAAATGTTTTGCAAATGTTTAACAAATGCTTAACAAACAATACCTAGGTTGCTGGACGTCGACGGGCCTATTCCCTCAGTCACTCTCGATAAGGATTCTATTTAGTTTTTACAATTACTTATAAAGTATACCCGCTTTGTATTTAAAGTCAACATTTTTTTGCCAAACCGATAATAATTTTTTACCAAGTTTTTTTGCCAAGCCCATTATCAAGCCCATTATAAGCATCCGACATTGGGCTTGGCATTTTCTCCACAAATAGGGTATAATCAATCCATAGAATACAATATATATTGAGTAGGGGAGATTGAATTGAAAAAAAATGATTTTAAGGTAATAGTAGGCGGACTTTCAATGCCTGATAAGATAATAAGCAGAAGATTTTTATCTTCTTTTGTTACAAACACAAGACTAATGGGTGTGGTTGGTTTATATATCAACTGGGAAATTGAAACAAGGGATGGATTTTTAAGTATGCACCAATACTTCTATTACGATGCTGAAGAATTTGGATTTGAAACCTATAAGGCTATTTATGGGAATAACGTAACAGAATTGTATATCGTTGAGCAAACCCTAATCGGAGGGCTTGGCGGGGATAAAGTCGATCTTATGGAGGATGAAGCCTGTACCATTCTTCAACTTTTTGCGGATGGCAGCCATGCTCTTTCTGTCAAATTGCCAGGAAAAACCGAGGAATATTCATTTATTCTGGACAGAAAAATTGAAGACAAAAAAAAGCTTATTGAGGTTGTCATGGAGAAAATGTGTGGCCCAATTGAATCAAACTATCAGGTAATAAACTACTTCCTGATGCGTTGTTTTGCAAAAGATTTTGTTGCAGCAAAGTTTCTGGTCAGAGGCGATTTTGAAATCGACCTTTTCCCTGAATATATAGCCTCCACCTTATGCAAAAATTCCATTAAAAAGGATAAGGCCGGCAACATCAGCATTTACACCTGTGAATCCTTAATTGAAGAAGAGGGTCGTTATGATTTGCTTTTTTCAGAGCTTTCCATCGAAAATTTTAAAGTTATTTCTTATTCAAAAAAAACCACCCATCGCATAAGTCCTCCCGAAGCAGGTCTTTTACTTTCCAGACCAGAATTTGTCACCTTATATGAAATACCATTTGATCCGGAAAATTTTGATGAATTAATGGCGGAAGCCACAGAAAGGGCAATGGTCACTTCTCACGAAAATGGGAAATTGTATCTTGCCTTCAATAAAAACAATGCCCATGTGAACAAGAAGGAATATCGCTTAAACGAGGATGTTTATGGCTTGTTTTATGTGACTGATTATGGGCAGCTGATCATTGCCTCCTATACAAAACAAGGAATTCGAACCCTTGAAAACGATCTGAAAAAAACCACATTGAGCGATTATCTGGTTGAAACAGGAAAATACGAGTTTAAAGAACCTGTTCTTTATGAGTTTGTGAACAGCGATTTCGATGATTTTGAAGAGTTTTTGGACTTTATTAAATTGGAATAATCCTATTCGGCGAAATCATAATCGGAAAATCATATTCGGGGAAATCAATCATTTTAATATTATAAATTTTTAGTCAGTAGATCAAATACTGACTTGTTTATTTTTTTGACAGGTGCTTTTGAAATATTTGCAGCCACGACAATGTGTAGATCAAGCGCTGGGCAAATCCAGAAGCTTGCACGAAACCCGTCATCATTCCCCTCATGCCCGTACAAGGTATAGCCATTTTGCTTCCTGATAAACCAACTAAGTCCTATAAATTCTCCATTGTTTGGAACTTCTGCTTCTTCGTGCCAGATTTTTTCATAAGATTCTGCGCTTAAAAATGCCTTCTTCAAGTTCGCTTTTGCCCATATTTCCATATCTCCAATATTTGTCGTCAAGGTTGAACTTGGCCCATGGGCCCGATTATATGGATAAAACGGCTCATGTATGATATGTTTGTCCTGATCCTTTGTATGAGGCATTGCCATTCCTGCTTTAGATAGATCCTCTAATTTCAGGCTCCCATTCCCACGTTTAAAGGTAAGCAATTCGGAATTATTCATGCCCAAAGGTAGAAAAATATTTTGCATCACATATTCTTCAAAAGACATCCCAGAAACCTCAGAAATGATAGCCCCTAACATCTCGTATCCCGTATTACTGTATTGAAATTTACCAGTCCCAGGCGCCCAAAGCATTCTTGTTTTTCTAACTTCTTCGGATTCAATGTACCGCATGAGCGCCCCCACATCAAGCTCCGGTTTATCCCACCCATAATCCATTACATCACCAAGCCCTGCCGTATGGGAAAGCAAATCCCTCACTCGGATTTCCTCGTGCCTTAGATCCTCGATGATTAGCCAGGGTAATATTTCAATCGCTTTAGTTTCCAGGCCTATTTTACCTGCCTCGATGAGCTGCATGATTGCGGTGCCCACAAAAATTTTTGTTACCGAGGCCATATGAAAGATATGCGCTGGTTCCAATTTTTCTTTTGTAATGTAATCCTTATAGCCCCCGGCGTTTTTATAATTTAGGCCTTTATAGGAGTTTTTACTGGTTTCACCAATGGAAATCCCTATGGCTAGGCCAGGCAAATCTTGATAAAAAAGTGTTTCCTCTAAAAATTTATCTAATTTACTGTTAATCATCTTTTCGTTCCCTTCCTCTTCCCATTTCTACCAATTAATTATATAATAAATTTATAGATAATTAAACCCGCTTTCAATTATTTAAAGAAACGAAGACTTATTTTTTAAAGAAACAAAAACTACTATAATAAACTAGAACCTAAATCAGATAAAGGAGATTACTAATGGAATACAGGAAATTTGATAAAATAGACAAAGAGTTTTCCCTGCTAGGATTTGGATCGATGCGATTTCCAGTGCTTTTAGACGGTAAAATTGATGAACCTCAGGCGATTGCCATGATCCGAAAAGCTATTGACAATGGGGTAAATTATGTTGATACCGCTTATATGTATCATGACGGAATCAGCGAAATTGTTGTAGGAAAAGCATTAAAAGACGGTTATAGAGAAAAAGTCTATCTGGCTGACAAAATGCCTTTATGGTTTGCTCATAATGAAAATGAAATGAAAGAAATTTTTGAAGAGCAATTCAAGCGACTTGATGTGGACTGCATAGATATGTATCTTGTTCATAATATTACCTCTTCCATTTGGAAGCTTGCTAAAAAATTCAACGTACTGACTTTTTTAGAAGAACAAAAGGCAAAAGGCAGAATTAAGCATATTGGTTTTTCTTTCCATGACGAGTTTGATGTCTTTAAGGAAGTGATCGATTCCTATCCATGGGAATTTTGCCAAATACAGCTGAATTACATGGACGCAGCCTTCCAGGCAGGCGTTGCAGGACTGGAATATGCCGCAAAGAAAAACATCCCTGTTGTGGTAATGGAACCTTTAAAGGGCGGAAAACTAACAGACTCTCTTCCTGAGTCCATTCAAGAAATCTGGGAAGCAGCAGAAATTAAAAGAAGTCCTGCCGAATGGGCATTTAAATGGGTTGCCAATTTCCCTTCCGTGCTTACCATATTAAGCGGCATGAGTAATATGGCGCAGCTGGAAGACAATCTAAGGATTTTCCAGGATTTAAAAGCAAACAGTCTTACAGAAAAAGAGCAGGAAATTATCAAACGCGCGGCCTATCAATACAACGCATTAATAAAATATTCCTGTACCGGCTGTAACTACTGTATGCCTTGTCCATCAAAGATAAATATTCCTACCCTTATTTCTCTTTACAACGATTGGTTCCTTTATGGTAAAAGCCCTAAAATTGTGGAAGATTATTTCATGTGGTTCCCGCCAAATAAAAGGGCTTCAGACTGCACTGGCTGCAAAAACTGCGAAGGCCACTGCCCTCAAAGCCTGCCAATTTCTGAGATTATGAAATTGGCTGCTGCCGCCTTTGAAAACAAGTAAGGGAAAACAAAATCACACTAACATTTGTACAAAATGCCTGTGGAAACGCCTGTGGATAAGTTTCCACAGGCGTTTTTTGTTGAAATTTCAGGCGTTTCGCCTGTTTATTGGCAAAGGAAGCCCATTATAAGCAGCCTAGATTGGGTTTGAAGCCCAATCTAGGCTGCTTATAATGGGCTTGTTATTTATGTCCTTGTTATAAACAACAACTTTTCTCAATTATTTTCTATTTTTTTGTTGACAACACACAAATTATTTATTATACTAGCAAATATAAGTTGATAGAGGTGCGGTGGATAAAAGTAATTAGCGGAGGCGGTAGCCTGAGAAACTAATGAAAGGAGAAATCGCCGAAGAGCTGACCAGACATGGTTTGCAGCTGGGCCAGAGTAGAAAATATTCTGGACTCCTATTGTGAATACAATAGAGGAGCTATCGATGACAACCTTAACTTCTAGTTTTTGTTGCATCGATACAGATGCAACTTTTTTTATTGCTAAAATTAAAAAACTCGGAGGAAAAGATTATGGCTATTTTTACAGGATGTGGTGTTGCAATTATTACACCTTTTTTACAAGATGGAAGCATTGACTTTGACGGATTCAGAAATATGATTGAATGGCAGATTGCCGAAGGCATAGATTCAATCGTTGTTTGCGGAACCACAGGAGAAGCTTCAACCTTAGATGATCATGAACATATTGAAACAGTGCGATTTTGTGTCGAAGTAGTAAATGGGCGAGTGCCTGTTGTTGCTGGTGCCGGCAGTAATGATACTAGGCATGGCATAAATCTGGCGCGTGAAATAGAAAAAACAGGGGCAGATGCATTACTGCTTGTTACCCCTTATTATAACAAATGCTCCCAGGCAGGGCTGATCCAGCATTACACGGCCACTGCGGACGCAGTAAACATTCCTTGCCTTTTGTATTCCGTACAAGGCCGTACTGGTGTGAATATTGAGCCTGCAACCGTTGCAGCGCTTGCGGCACACCCAAGAATCGTCGGAATAAAAGAAGCCAGTGGCAACATCGCTCAAGTAGCTGAAATTGCCAGACTCGTACCAGAAGATTTTGCAATATATTCAGGGAATGACGACATGGTCGTTCCGCTCATGTCCCTTGGTGGATTAGGTTTTATTTCCGTCATCGCCAACGTAGCTCCTCGAGATTCCGTACGAATGTCCAGAAGCTTTTTGGATGGAGATATTATTACAGCAAGAAAATTGCAGTTGGATATGAAAGCTCTCATCGATTCAATGTTTGCAGACGTGAACCCCATTCCAGTGAAAGCCGCATTGGCCATGATGGGCATATGCCAGCTTGCTTACAGACTTCCACTTTGCCCGCCAAACCAACAGGTCAGTGACAGGATCCAAAGAGAAATGTCCGCCTATGGATTACTATAAGGAGCACAAAAATGACAAACATTATTTTACATGGTTGCAAAGGCCGGATGGGCCAGGCCATTATCCAGTTAATAAACCAATCACAGAACCTAAGTCTTGCAGCAGGAATAGACAGTAATACAGACGGGACAGAATCGTATCCGGCTTTTGCTAGAATCGAAGACTGTACAATCGCAGGAGATGTTTTAATAGATTTTTCACATTTCAGCGCTGTTGATGGCGTTCTAGCTTACTGCATCGAAAAGAGCCTTCCCGTTATCATTGCAACGACAGCCCTTGGGAATTCGGAGCACGAATCAATTCAATCTGCTTCTCGGAGCATTCCAGTTTTTAATAGCTTCAATATGTCCCTTGGGATTAACGCCATTGCTTCTTTGATGAAAATGCTGGTTCCTCTTCTCGAAAAAGATTTTAACATTGAAATCGTTGAAAAACACCACAACAAAAAGAAAGATTCACCAAGCGGAACCGCCCTGCTCCTGGCAGACGCCATTAATGACGCTTGCCAGACCAAAAAGCAATACCTTTATGGCCGAAATGGTAGCGATGATGATTGTAAGATGACAGAGTTAGGTATCCATTCCGTTCGAGGAGGGACGATACCTGGGGAGCACACAATCATATTCGCAGGTCCGGACGAGGTAATAGAAATTACCCACACGGCTTTATCACGAAATATATTTGCAACTGGTGCACTTCGTGCTGCTGAATTTATGACAAATAAGGAAAAAGGCCTCTATTCTATGAGGGATTTAATTTAGATAATTATGAAGGGCTTAATTTAGATAATTGGAGAATTGTATGGTGAATATAGAAAACGCATTTTTAGAAAACATAGAAGCAGGAGAACCAGGAGACCTAGGAGACTTAGTGTTTCATGTTTCTTCAAGGGAGGAACTTGCACTTGCAATCCAGGCTAAATACCCCAAAGAACAAATCATTTATAACAGCGGCGACCTCTCTCTGGAAGTGGCTAGAATGGCGGTGAACTATGGGATTGGACGGATTATTGTTTATAGGATAGAAGAATTAATAATGATTGAAAGCGTTTGCAGAGAAAAATCACAAAAGATGAATGCGCTTTTACATATTCCGTCCGCAGACCACGACCTTATTCATGAATTTATTATTAAAGAGAATACCAATTTCAATTTGAGTTTCGATTTGCCGCAAAAGACCGACTTCGATTTCGATTTCGAATCGCCTCAAAATAAAGATTTTCAGTTGGAATCGCCTCAAAACACATCCTTATTTCCTTCTGTTTTTAGAAGCATGCTTTGTTCCCAGTACGTCAACCTTCTGGGATTCCATTTTCATATGGATTCCCAATGTTCCGATAAGGCGTCCTGTCAAAACAAGGCCTTTGCATTGCTGGGTCTACTCCACAACCTTAAACAAACCTATGGGTTTAATACCTCCGAGTTGAGCGTAGGTGGTTTCAGCTTCAGAATTTAATCGAATAAATAATCCAGATATTATTTCATATCCGTCAATCTATGGCAACGCACCCCTGCGTTGAGCGTTTACTATTAGGCTAGATCCCTGCGTTGAACGCTTACATTTATTTACATTTATCCTTTTAGGGCAAAAAAAATACAAAAGCGTATAAAAATCGGCTTGTTTTTATACGCTTTCTTATTCAAATATAGCCTTACGTATAATTTTTTTTAAAATGCTTCATTTCTAGCGATTTCAACTGCTCTTTTTTATACTTATTACCACAAATTAATAGTTGCACGTATAATTTCAAAAAAAAAATTATACGTTAATTTCTCCAATTACGCCAAAATGTATAATTTAGAAATATTGATCAAAAAAACAATCGTTAATTGTGGTATTTTCGAAAATACGCCTTGGCATTATGGCCTTTTTGCTCATTAGGTTGCATCCCGGTGTTGAACGCTTACCTTTAGGCTGCGTCTCAGTGGTGAGCGCTTACTATCAAAATACACCCTTAGTGTTGAGCGCTCACTATTAAATCGCACCCCGTCACCTATTTAGCACACAAGCAAAACCCCCAGGCAACTGATCCCAGTCGTCCGAGGGTTTATATTTTAGTTTATGTCTAACATATGGAATATTTTTTTGCCCTTCTTGATCAGAAGCTTGCCATCCGTGAACATTTCCTTTGTAATCATTAATCTTGCATCTGTCACCTTCTCATCGTCAATCATTAGGCCACCCTGCTCAATTGTTCTGAAGGCTTCACCCTTGCTAGGCACTAAATTCAGCTGATGGATGATAGAAACGATCCCCAGACCATCCCCCTCAAAATCGGCAGCAGCCATTTTTGTGGTTGGAATGTTCTCTAGGCTGGCTCCACCAGAAAATGCGGCTTTTGCGCCTTCCTGTGCCTTTACAGCCTCCTCTTCTCCATGAACAAGCTTGGTTACTTCAAAGGCAAGTTTTTCCTTCGCCTTATTGATTTCCGCTCCCTCAAGACTGACAAGCGCTTCCACTTCTTCCATCGGAAGGAATGTCAGCATGGATAAGCAGGTGCGAACGTCAGCATCCTCCACATTCCGCCAATATTGATAGAATTCATAAGGAGATGTCTTGGTTTCGTCAAGCCATAGTGCACCCTTTTGCGTTTTCCCCATCTTAATACCTTCGCTTGTCGTTAGAAGCGCAAAGGTCATGCCATAAACCTGTTCCCCAAGCTCACGTCTGACCAGGTCGACCCCGCCAAGAATATTTGACCATTGATCATCGCCGCCAAACTGCATTTTGCAGTTATAACGTTTATATAACTCTAAAAAGTCATAAGATTGCATAATCATGTAATTAAACTCTAAAAAGCTAAGCCCTGATTCCATTCTCTGCTTAAAGCATTCAGCGGTAAGCATTCTGTTTACAGAGAAATGCCTTCCGATATCCCGAATAAACTGCAAATAATTCAGTTTCGTTAGCCAGTCCGCATTATTATCTATGATTGCCTTGTCTCCACTAAAATCAATAAATTTGCCAAACAATTTTTCAAATTTTCTACTATTTTCAAAAATAGTATCATTTGTCATCATTTGCCGCATATCAGATCTTCCAGATGGATCTCCCACCATAGCAGTGCCCGAACCAATTAAAACGATCGGCGTATGACCGTATTTCTGCATGTACATCATAATGATAACCTGCATAAAATGCCCCACATGTAAAGAGTCCGCGGTCGGGTCAAAACCAATATAAAACTTGATTTTTTCCTTCCCCAACAGGTCTCTGATTTCATCCTCATGGGTAGTCTGCTTGATAAAGCCTCTTTCTTTTAAAACGTCAAACACATTGGTGTGTTTACTAACGTCATCCCTAATAAAATTCATGCTGTCCTCCATGTTTATTTGGTTCCGTATAATCTGTCCCCAGCATCACCCAATCCAGGTACAATATATTTGTTTTCATTTAGGTGACTGTCCTTCGCCGCAATAAAAATATCTACGTCAGGATGTGCCTTCTGCAATACTTCAATGCCCTCAGGTGCAGCAATGATGCACATAAAGATGATTTTTTTACCACCCTTTGACTTGATAAAGTCAATTGCAGCAGCGGCGCTTCCACCGGTTGCCAGCATTGGATCTACGACAAACACTTCTCTTTTTTCGATATCATTCGGCAACTTGCAGTAATATTCAACAGGCAGATGGGTTTCAGGGTCTCTATAAAGTCCAACATGCCCAACCTTTGCATTTGGAATCAATGCTAGCATGCCATCTACCATGCCAAGTCCAGCTCTTAAGATGGGAACGATGGCAATATCTTCGCCTTTGAGCATTTTAACCTTTGCATCGCAAATAGGCGTTGTAATGCTAACTTCTTCCAACGGAAGATTTCTGGTTGCTTCATAGGCCATTAACGTTGCGATTTCTTTGACAAGTTCTCTAAAATCTTTTACACTTGTTTCTACCATACGAATCATAGCCGTTTTGTGTTGAATCAGCGGATGATCAAATACATATACCTTACCCATTTTTGTTACCTCCATCATAAACAATAATTTATTTGCACGGCACAAGGTGCCACTTATAACTGGTCTATCCGGTTAATCACGTTTGTCTGACTGGTTTGTGTTTATCTCATTTGGTTCAATAAGTCCACACGTGTCTGGTGTCTGCCACCTTCAAATTTGGTATCAAGCCACGTCTTTACTATTGCCAAAGCGAGTTCCAATTCAGTGGTTCTGCCTCCCAGCGCAAGCACATTGGCATCATTATGGCAACTGGCCATTTCAGCCATAAATACTGATGTGCAAAGCGCGCATCTCACACCCTTCACCTTGTTCGCCGAAATTGAAACCCCTATTCCCGTACCGCAAAATACAATTCCCTTATCCGCTTCACCCGCCATTACAGCTTCTCCGCAGGCTCTCCCATAGTTGGGATAATCAACAGATTCGGTGCCGTTATTGGTTCCCAAATCCAGTATTTCGTATCCTTTTGACAGTAGATTTTTTTTAATATCTTCCTTTAGCTCAAAGCCGCCATGGTCACTCGCCAATGCTATTTTCATATTTTCCCCCTATACTTTTGCTATATTATAGCCCGATGACTTTAACATTCTATTCATTACTGCAAAACCCACGCCATCTTTGTCACTTAATGCTCCCGCTAGAATCAGGTCAACATTCTGCTCATCCATTTCTCTCAGGTTAGAGAAAAAATCGTGGGCCGCTTCTATAAACGCCTGCTCTTCAAAAAAGATGACGCCCACCTTCAAGCCAATCCTCTCGTTCATTCCCTTCAGCCTCTCAATTTCAGACTTCACCCTGTCTCGCTGTCCCTCGATAATCGTCATTTGGGCATTGGGTGCATAATGCTTGTACTTCATCCCAGGTGACTTAGGCGCTGGCAAATCTGTTGCTCCTTTTTCGTTTGACCCCAAATCTCCATGAGTGCCTGCCAATAAGGTGGGATCAAATGCCACTTTTTCCTCAATCGCCGCTTCTATGTTTTCTGCCGTAATAATTCCGGGTCTGAGGATGGTCGCTATCTCGGTGGATACGTCAAGGACCGTGGATTCTATTCCAACTCTGCAATCCTCCCCACAAACGATGGCATCTATTTTTCCGTCAAGATCGTCAATGACATGGCTTGCCTTTGTCGGACTTGGTTTTCCAGAAAGATTTGCGCTTGGCGCCGCAATCGGACACCCGGCAAGGGTTATTATTTTAAGGGCAATTTTATCATCCGGCATTCTGACAGCAACTGTATCTAGTCCGCCCGTTGTAATATACGGGACTTCCGCGTTTTTAGGAACTACCAAGGTAAGGGGTCCCGGCCAGAAGTTTTCAATCAGTTTAATCATCCTTTGGCTCAACACTGGTGTCAGCTGCCCAATGTCGCTGGCCCTTGAAATGTGAACAATCATTGGATTATCACTTGGTCTGCCTTTTGCTTCATACACCTTAGCAACTGCCTTCGGATCAAGGGCATTCGCTCCTAGTCCATATACTGTTTCCGTTGGAAATGCTACTAGCCCTCCATTTTTCAATAGATAGGCCGCAATCTGTAAATCTGTTTCACTGGTATTTAATCGTTGTGTTTTCATTTATTCTCCATAAGTATTTAAAAAGTTCGTATTTTTTTATTAGCAATGCAAAATATTTAAATTAAAAGCTCTTCATTTTTTCTGCTTGGTCGTTTGTAATAAGGCCTTCTATTATTTCATCAATATCTCCATCCAGGAAGTAGTCCAGCTTGTATATGGTCAACCCAATTCTATGATCAGACACTCTTCCTTGCGGAAAGTTATAGGTTCTGATTCGTTCGCTTCTGTCTCCACTGCCCACCTGGCTTTTGCGTTGTTGGGAAACTTCATCGTTCTGTTCTTTCAGCTTCATGGCGTAAAGTTTGGCTCGAAGCACCTTAAATGCTTTGTCTTTATTCTTGATCTGGGATTTTTCATCCTGACAAGTCACGACTATTCCAGTAGGAAGATGCGTAAGCCTAACCGCTGAATCTGTTGTATTTACTGACTGACCTCCATTACCGGAAGATCTGTAAACATCCACCCTCACATCATTTGGATCAACTTCAACTTCAACATCATCAATTTCAGGCAACACCGCCACTGTCGCCGCAGACGTGTGAATTCGTCCACTGGATTCCGTGTCAGGTACTCGCTGAACCCGATGGGTGCCACTTTCATACTTTAATCTTGAGAAAGCGCCCTTCCCCTTGATCAGCATTACAGCCTCCTTAATGCCACCGATTCCTGTGTCATTTAGTTCCATTATTTCTGCTTTCCAGCCACGTCTTTCAGCATATCTCATATACATTCTGACAAGGTCCGCACCAAATAATGCGGCTTCATCCCCACCGGTTCCAGCCCTGACCTCAAGAATAACATTTCTGTCATCATTAGGATCCTTTGGAAGCAACGCAAGCTGTAATTCTTCCTGCAAAATTTCAAGGGACTTCTCAAGGTCAGAAATCTCCATCTTAATCATCTCTCTCAGTTCATCGTCCATGGCACCTTGATCGTACATGCCCTTGGTTTCAGAAAGCTGATCATTTGTCTTCTTATATTCAATGTATTTTTTAACAATGGGTTCCATCTCGCCCATTTCCTTGATATGCTTCTGCCAGACGGGCTGGTCATTGATGACATCAGGGTCAGAAACCTTCATGGAAAGTTCCTCATATTTTGCAACTATAAAATCCAATTTACCGTACATTTTTTTCTCCTTCGTGGTCGCTTTTAAAGATCAAAGGCGGCCGTTGAGCGTTTATATCTATCACGTATATCTATTGACTAACTATTACTCATTTCTAACTATTAATTGTACCACATTTTTAGCCTAAAAAAAACTGGAAATTTGCATTTCCAGTTAATTTCTAATTGCTACTCAATGTGATATTTTGTCTTGAACTTTTCAACACGTCCACCACGGTTTATAAATTTCTGCTGACCCGTAAAGAACGGATGACAAGCAGAACAAACTTCTAATCTAAGCTCTTCTTTTATTGACTTAGTTACAAATGAGTTTCCGCATGCGCAAGTAACTGTGCATTCTTTAAAATCAGGATGTATACCTTCCTTCATGTTTTCCACCTCTTTCTTCATCTCTTGTAGTTCGGCCTTGCTCAAATATATCAAATAGAACTACAGCCCTTATAATATACCATATTAGGGTTTTGCGTGCAAGTCATTTTTTGGTTTTACGCCGAATTTTTTGTCATAGCGGCCTGCCGGCCGAGTTCAGGTTTTCATGAGCGGCGTTAACCTTATCTTTCATTAATTATGCTCAGTAGGTTAACTATGACCGAATTACGAGAAAATCTATCTTGAGAAAATCTATCTTGAATGAAGCTGTAACTTCCAACCTTCAGAGAATTCTGAGAAACTCAAAGAAAATGGTTGAAGTTACATTTTCGTTCACTCAGTTTAGCAACAAACCTAATCAAAACTAATAAGTGATGATGGCCACCCTGTCATGCCCTGCCAGATCTTTCACCATCTTGAATTTTGAATAATTTTGACTTTTGTCGAATATTTCTGCAATCTCCGCTCCCTGGTCATGGCCGATTTCCATCATTAACACACCGCCTTTTTCAAGGAAATCTTTTGCTTCCAGCATAATAATCTTATAGAAATCCAACCCATCCTCTCCACCATCCAGGGCAAGCATCGGTTCATGATCTTTTACTTCCCTCTGTAATGTTGGAATCACTTCAGATTTTATGTAAGGCGGATTGGTTACAATCAAATCAAATTTTTGTTTTGAAAACCTTTTTTTCAACGGCTGAAATAAATCTCCATGAACAAAATTCATTTGCTTGTTCACTTGCAGTTTTGCTGCATTGTCGATTGCAACCGAAATAGCTTTCTGGCTTACATCCGCAGCCGTCACCTTGATTTTTTTCCCCGCTTCCACAGAATAATGGATCAAACTGATTCCAATAGCCCCGCTTCCACAGCAAAGATCAAGTACTTTCCACTCCCCCGTATGCATCGGTTTCATTTTTTTATTCTTCTTCATCTTACCATTAACCGGATCCGGTTCCTCAGCTTGCTTTATATCCGCCTGCTTCATATACTCCAAAGCGTTCTCAACCAATGTTTCCGTGTCCTGTCTAGGGATCAGAACATTTTCATTTACTTTGAAAGACAGTCCCATAAATTCCTGAGATCCAGTAATATATTGCAAAGGCATTCCGGCAAGCCTGAAATCTACCAGTTCAAAGTACTTTTCAGCTTCCTTTTGATCCAGCATCTTTGGCTTCATTAAGAATAGCCCCGTATTGTCCAAATTATATTGATATTGGAAAAGACGTTCCGCATCAAGCTTCGGATCCATACAACCCGCTTCTTTTAATGCGCTCTCTGCCATTACCAATATTTCTTTAACCATTATACTCATTTGTCATGCTCCTAAGTTAGATTTTATTTGATATTTTTCACTGGTTTACAGTCGGTTTAGGTTCAGGTTCTGGCTACGAATCCTGGTTTGCAGTCGGTTTAGGTTCAGGTTCAGCTTTTGATTCTGATTCCAGTTCCGGTTCCCCTCCCTGACTTGAAGCCGGTTGTGAATTTGACTCCGCTTTCGGCGCTGCTTCCGATTTTCCATCAATATATGTGCGAATTCCGTCCTTCATTACGTAATTGCCCTCGTAACAAGGTGTGGAAGCAGGCTCCATAGCCGCTTTCATGGCAATGATTGCCACCTCAAGTTGCGAATCATCTGGTTCCAGTGTCGTCAGTTTTTGCAGATACAATCCTGGCAAACTCAACATTTTTACCACAGTTCCACTGCTTCTGCCAGCCCATCTGAGCAATTCATAGGAAAGCCCTGCAATAATCGGCAGCAAGAGAAGCCTTGACACGATTCTGAAAACTAAATTTGGCCAGCCAAGTAATGAAAAAAGAATCAGACTTATTACCATGACAAACATCAGAAAACTTGTACCGCAGCGTGGGTGTAATGTGTAAAACGGCTTACAATTTTCAACGGTTAAATCCAAACCTCTTTCATAACAGTGGATGCACTTATGCTCCGCTCCATGATATTTGAAAACCGTCCGAATATCTTTCATCTTAGAAATCAACGCAATATATATTACAAAAAGTACAATTCGAAGTACGCCTTCAATCAAGTTCAGCACAATTTCATTTTCCACAAATCTTCCGGCCAAATCAACCAGCGCAGTTGGTGCAATGATAAAAATACCCACCGTAAAGAGCATTGCCAGAAAAACCGAAAAATATAGCATGATGTCCCATGCGCCTTTTACGCCAAAACGTTTCTCAAGCCATATTGTCATCTTGTCCTTTTCGTACATTGGCCCGTCTTCCCCCACGTAATTTTCAAGCACTTCGGCGGAATACATCAGCGTCTTCGTCCCATGAACCAAAGAACCGGCAAAAATAAACACGCCCCTAATGATAGGAAATTTTGTCCACTTGCTCTTTTCCCCTATGTTTTCAGTCTTAATATGTATTGAATCATCGGGCAATCTGACAGCAACAGCTGTTTTTGATTCCCCCTTCATCATGATCCCTTCAAGAACAGCCTGCCCGCCAACCTTCGTTGGGCAAGAATCCTCTAAAAATATTTTCTTTAAATCCATCTTTTCTCCTTGTAATTGGGTTGTTTTCTTATAACTTGGTTGTTTTCCCTTATAATTGGGTTGTTTTTTTAATGACCTGAACAAAGTCCTTATTGGTCTTTGTGTGCGCCAGATTGTCGATTATTATTTCTGTAACGTCCTGTGTTCCCATATTGGCCATGGAACGGCGAATCATCCAAACCGCCTCCATCTCATCCGCTGACAACAGCAGGTCTTCTCTTCGAGTTCCCGATTTGTTCAGATTTATTGCTGGGAAAATCCTCTTCTCAGACAGCTTCCTGTCTAGATGAAGCTCCATATTACCTGTACCCTTGAATTCCTCAAAGATAACATCATCCATACGGCTTCCCGTTTCCACAAGTGCTGTGGCCAGTATTGTAATGCTCCCACCTTCTTCCATCTTTCTGGCTGCGCCGAAAAACTTTTTGGGCTTGTGTAATGCTCCCGGGTCAAGGCCTCCGGATAAAGTTCTTCCAGATGAAGGCACCACCATGTTGTAAGCTCTTGCAAGCCTTGTAATACTGTCCAGCAAAATCACAACGTCTTTTCCGTGCTCCACAAGTCTTTGGGCTCTCGCAAGAACCATTTCAGCAACTTTCACATGATGCTGAGGCTGCTCGTCAAAAGTGGAGTATATTACCTCGCCGCCATTGAGCAGGGAACGTTTCATATCCGTTACTTCTTCAGGTCTTTCATCAATGAGGAGCACAATCATCTCAACCTCTGGATGAATTTTTTCGATGCTATTCGCTATTTTTTTAAGTAATATTGTTTTCCCCGCTTTGGGAGGTGCAACAATCAGCCCTCTTTGGCCTTTGCCAATAGGGGCAATCAAATCTATAAGTCTCATGGATAAATCTCTAGAACCGCCCTCCAGAACCAAACGTTCATTTGGGAATATTGGGGTCAAATCGTCAAAATCAGGCCTATTAATGGCAACACCCGGTTCGTCTCCATTTACTGTCACAACATATAACAGTGCGCCGAAACGCTCTCCCTCGTTAGGTTTTCTAGAAATCCCTTTAATTTTGTCTCCCGTTTTTAAATTAAATCTTCTTATTTGTGAAGGCGACACATATATGTCCTGATCACTCGTGAGGAAATTTGAAAAACGCATGAACCCAAACCCACCATCAGCCAATTCCAAAATGCCTTCTACCTCTGGCCTGTCGCCTTTATCTGGTATTACCTGGCGTTCGTCTTTTAACTCCGGATTATTTATGTTTGAATTTGTATTTGTATTTGAATTTGAATTTAGATTAGTGATTGTTTTTGTATTTAAATTTGGGATTAAAGTTCTTTTTGTATTCAAGTTTGGTTTCAGCGTTATGTTCTGACTCGGATTTTGGTTCACATTCTGATTCGAATTCTGATTCAGATTCAGATTCTGGTTCTCGTTGTCGCTGGCCGCTTTTTCAGTTGGACTATTGTCATTTCCCCGCTCGGAATCACCCTGAAATCCGCGCGCACTGCCAACATTCATATCTTCTGATTCGCCCTCATTATTTTTATAATTATCATTATCATTATCAAAATCAATATCATCATCTTCGTCATTTAGCGCCAGTTCCTTATCTAGAAAAGAGGTAAATCTCTCTTTTGGTTCAAGAACTAATTTGAATTCAGGTTTGAATTTGGATTTGGATATCGATTTGGCATGAGCCTTGATTTCAGGCTTGATTGGCGATTCGAGTTGCGGCTTGATGGGAGATTCAATTTCAGGCTTGATGAGCAATTCGAGTTGCGACTTAGCTTCTGGTTTTGAATGTGGTTTAGGTTCAGGTTTTGAATCTGGTTTTGAATCTGGTTTTGATTCCGGCTTAGGTTCCGGTTTTAAATCTAATGTAGCTTCGGATTTTCCTTTTGATACTATTCTTGTTTCCAAATCTGCGTTTTTTGCGACGAAACCCTTAAAGCCTTGAGGCTCCATAGCAGGGAATTCATCGGCAATCTTTGCTCCGCCTAGTTTTCCATCCCCTGAGTTTGATTCATGTTTTTTCACATCCGTCGATTGCCCCACAGTAGGGAGTTCTTCTCCTACTAAAGCGGCCAATAGATCGGATTTTCTCAAAGTTTCATATTTCGCAACGCCAAAAATTCTGGCAATCTCCCTCAACTCTGACATTTTTTTCGCTTTCAATGTTTCTAAATCCATTATTTCTCCTTTTCCTTTTTGCACGAGTGTGCTGTAGATGGTAATTTTTCCGCTCGATTATTAACTTAACCCATTGTTTGTTTTAATCATTGTTTGTTTTAATCATTGTTTGTTTTAATCATTGTTTGTTTTAATCATTGTTTGTTTTAATCATTGTTTGTTTTAATCATTGTTTGTTTTAATTATTTTTAATTTTGATTC
>JBBRXC010000017.1:0-19456 GCA_038248745.1 Peptostreptococcales bacterium
TGCAGAAACCCTTGGAATCCCTCAGGTTTCCTATGCTGAAGAAATTTATGACATTGAAGATGGCAATAAGGTTATTGTGAAGAGACAATTTGAAGACAGATATCATATTATTGAAGTAAAGATGCCTTGTCTTCTGACTGCACTCGCAGAATTGGCTACACCTAGATATATGCATGCCGGCGGCATTATTAATGCCTACGAAAAGGACATTAAAACTTTAGGGTATGAAGATTTAAAAGAACTGCTAGTTCTTGAAGACATCGGTTTAAAGGGATCACCTACTAATGTATTTAAATCATTTACAAAGCAGGCGAAGGGCACAGGAACACTTCATAAGGACTTAAGCCCAGATGAAGCGGTTGAAGAAATTATGGCTAAGCTTGAAGAACGACACATTATTTAGTAGAGAGAAGGAGGAACCTTTAAAATGAGTAAAGATATTTATGTACTTGCAGAGCAAAGAGATGGCGTAATAGCTAAAGTAGCCTTTGAACTTATTGGAGAAGCTACAAAGCTTGCTGCAGATTTAGAACAAAAAGTGGTTGGAATCCTACTAGGAGACCAGATTAAAGATAAAGCCCAAAGCTTGATTGAAGCGGGTGCAGATTCTGTATTAGTTATTGAAGATGAAATGCTTGCGGAATATGTAACAGAACCTTATACAAAGGCAATTACAGCAGTGATCAAGGAATTCGATCCTGAAATAATTCTTTTCGGTGCTACCTCAATAGGTAGAGATCTTGCGCCAAGAGTAGCTTCAAGAGTTCATACTGGGCTTACAGCGGACTGTACAAAACTTGACATTGATGTTTGGAAAGCAACACCTGAGGATGAAGGACAGAAACTGTTGTTTATGACTCGTCCTGCTTTCGGTGGGAATATTATGGCGACAATCCTATGCAAATATTACAGACCTCAGATGGCAACAGTTAGACCTGGCGTTATGAGAAAATTAGTGGCAGACCACGGCAGAACAGGCGAAATAAAAGAATTTAAGGTGAACTTTGTGCCGGCTGACATGAACATTGTCATTAGAGAAGTTGTAAAGGAAAAGCACAAAAAGGTGGATATTACAGAAGCAAAGAGATTGGTTTCAGGCGGCCGTGGAATTGGTTCTCCTGAATTCTATATGACTCTTCAGGAAGTGGCAGATTTGATTGACGGAGAAATTTCATCTTCAAGAGCAAATGTTGATGCCGGATGGATTGAGAGAGAAAGACAGGTTGGACAAACCGGTAAGACAGTAAGACCAGAACTTTACATGGCATGCGGCATTTCTGGGGCGATCCAGCACGTTGCAGGTATGGAAGGTTCGGACTGTGTCATTGCTATCAATAAGAACGATACAGCGGCAATCTTCGATGTATCAGACTTAGGAATCGTCGGAGATGTCAAGGTGATCATCCCTAAACTGGTTGAGGCGTTGAAAAAATACAAAATAAGCCAACAATAAGCCCATTATAAGCACCCTATATTGGGCTTGGGCTTCCACGATACGGTTGAAAATGCTCATTCTTAGAAAAAGTTATACACAGGTTTCCTGTGTATAACTTTTTTTGATGGCTTGAAGCCGTTGCGAAAGCTTGGGAACAGCAGTTATGGGACGGCTGATTTGGTACAGAGCAGTGGGAGTCAAAAAAGTGATGGAATTAGGATTCTCCTAATTCCATCACTTTTTTTTTTTACAATTATACTTTTATTACATAACCATTAACTTTAAGTTTTGTGATACAAAGACTTGGACTAGATAATTCCAAATCCGCTTAACATGATTAATAGGATAGCAATTGGCGCTACGAATTTAACCATAATTTTGTATGCAGTTTTTAACTTGAAATCATATTTACCATGAGAACTAGCTTCATCAGAAGCTTTGTCAACTCCCCAAATCCATCCGACCAGGATACAGAACAACAATGCGCCAAGAGGCATTAATAACTTATCTGTCATGAATTCCATCATGTCACCTAATACTGGATAAGAAACTCCGTTTGCGTCAAACCAGATACCCTTCAGATTCATGTTTGCCTGAGAAAGGGTATACAAGATACCTATAGAAAACATAATAGCGGATAATCCAATTGCTGCTTTTGTACGATCTATCTTTAATTCTTCAGTTACATAAGCAACAGTTCCTTCCAATATGGAGATAGCAGAAGTCAGCGCAGCGAATAATAATAGAATATAGAATAGCGCTCCGAAAACTGTACCAAAAGGCATTGACTGGAAAGCACCAGCAAGGGAGATAAATGCAAATCCAGCACTTCCACCACCAGCAATATCAATGCCAGCAGCAAAAGCAATAGGAATCATTGCAAAACCTGCAAGCAATGCAACACCTGTGTCTAAACCACATATTAAAAAGGTGTTTTTCACAAGATTTTCTTCTTTGCTTAAATAAGAACCGTATGTAGCCATAACCCCCATACCAAGAGACAAGGAGAAGAACGCCTGGCCCATTGCGGCTAAAACAACATCTCCGGTAACTTTGCTGAAATCAGGGTAAAGTAAATATTTCAGACCTTCTCCGGCGCCTTCTGAAGTAATCCCTTTAATACACATAATAATTAAAAGCAAAAACAATGCAGGCATCATAAATTTGTTAAGTTTCTCGATACCGCCCGCTACACCTTTGATTACTACAAATGTAGTAAGTCCAATAAATAAAAACGGATAAATAAGTGCACCTTGAAGTGGGAAACCTGTTCCCATCCCTAAGATATCAACCAAGAAGAAGTTGGTAGGATCTGCATAAACTCCGCCAGCACCGGTTAGATATTCAACGCAATACTTTAGAACCCAGCCACCAACATGTGAATAGTAAGAAAGGATAATGAATCCTGTTAATATCCCCATGCCACCTAAGAATGTCCATCTTTTGTTAATAGCTCTAACAGAACCAACACAATTCTTTTGTGCATTACGCCCAACAACGAACTCCGTTAGCATTACAGTTACCCCTATGGAGAATACTATAATAATATAAATTAAAATAAACGCTCCGCCCCCATTACCATAAGCTAGTCTTGGAAATTTCCAAATATTCCCTAGCCCTACTGCGGATCCTGCTGCAGCCAATATAAAACCAATATTAGTTGCCCATTGCCCTCTTTTTTCCATAAAATAACCTCCTTTAAAATAAATAAATAAATAAATAAAAACGCTTCGCCTTGTTCTACGCTAAAATAACACAAAAAAATCATGTTACTAACATATATAGACATAAGTAGTTTACTGAATAAGATAAAAAATGTCAAGCGATAAGCAATATATAATTCTAAATTTTCAGAATAGTTTCAGATTGGAAACCTAAAAGCTTGTAAGCAAATTCTAATTGTAAATTGTTTGAAAAAATCGTATAATAATAGGGTATAGAGATTAAACTTGTATACATATAAAGGAAGTGAAAATGCACGAATATCCAATCACCCAGCAGATTATTAAGATCGCTGAAAAGCACTGTCTTGAGGCTGGTAATAAAAAAGTAACTAAAGTGAGTTTGGTTGTAGGAGAATATTCAGGGTTTGTAGGAGATTCCATTCAAATGTATTATGATGTAATATCAAAAGATACACTTTGCGAAGGGTCAAAAATAGAAATAGAATATATTAAGCCAAAACTTAAATGCCCGGCATGTGGGGGATTGTTCGAAAAAGTTCCCATGTCTTTTGCATGTCCAAAATGTGGAGAAGACGGCGGTCCAACAGAAATAGGGAAAGAATTTTATATCAAGGAAATAGAGGTAGAATAAATGCATGATGTTAAAAAGTTAAATATTATGGAAAATATTCACGATGAAAACGATCATATTGCAGAGCATGTGAATGAGGATCTAACAGAATATGGGGTTTTGGTTGTAAATGAAATGGGCGGACCTGGGGTCGGGAAGACCACAACGTTGAAAAATATTATCAAAAGACTAAGCATGAAGGCTTACGTTATAGAAGGAGACATAGAATCAGATATTGATACAAAGGATCTGAGGAGTTTAGGAATTACCACTTTCCAGATTAATACGTTCGGGGCCTGCCATTTAGATGCGCCTATGATACATAATATGGTTCAAAATATAGCATTTGAAAAAAAAGGAATTTTGTTTATAGAAAACATCGGAAACCTTGTTTGCCCGGCGGAATTTTCAATTGGGGAACATGTGAAGATGCTGATTTCTACAGTAACGGAAGGCAGTGACAAACCATACAAATACCCACTTGCCTTTGAAAAAGCGGATATCATTATCATTAATAAAATTGATTTGATCCCTTATTTGGATTTTGATGAAGACTATTTTATGAAAGGCGTCAGAGCGCTGAACAAGAAAGTTCCTGTGTTTAAGGTATCAGGGAAAACCGGAGAAGGCTTTGACCAGGTAACTGCTTGGTTTGAAGAGAGAGCAAAGACGATAGAGGTGAAACATCACCATCACCATGAATAATAAAATCACGGAGACAATTAAATTGTGGGGAATCGTTCAAGGGGTCGGATTCAGACCCTTTGTTGTTAGGTTGGCTGATTTTTATGGCATAAAGGGAGAGGTGTTAAACATCGGAGGTCTTGTTGAAATACGACTAACAGACACCGAAGAAAACATCGAAAAATTTATAGATGCTTTGAAAAAAGAAAAACCAGAACCGGCAGAAATTGTCCATATTAAAAGGGAACGGATAGAGTTTATTCCATATGAAACGTTTACCATTCTGGACAGCAGCGAGGGAGACGATGAGGCTGCCATGATACCGGCGGATCTTGCCATTTGCCCTGAATGTTTGCGGGAACTGAAGGAAGCGACGAATCCAAGATACCACCATCCCTTTATCAGCTGTATGGTTTGCGGCCCAAGATATACAATCATTGATAAAATCCCATATGACAGAGAAAACACGGCCATGACAGAATTTTCTATGTGCGAATTTTGTCGCCAGGAATATACTGACAGAAAAGACAGGCGATTTCATGCACAGACCATATCCTGTTATGACTGCGGCCCCCAGTTTGAACTTCTTCGCCCAAATAAAGTTGAACTTCTTCGCCCACTTAAAACAGAAGTGGCAGAGCAGGAAAAATTGAGGCTGGCTGGAAAAAAGCAAAATCAAGAAGAATTGAATTTTGATGCAAAAATGAAAAATCAACAGGAATTGATTGATTTCGCAGCAACCCTTTTGTCACAGGGGAAAATCATAGGATTTAAGGCAGTTGGTGGATATAACCTGGTATGCAGTCCACTTGATGATTCTGCTGTGGAAAAACTCAGAATGTTAAAAGGTAGGGAAGAAAAGCCATTTGCCGTCATGTTTAAAGATGTGGAAATGGTTAGAAAGTATTGCATGGTTTCTCCTGAAGAGGAAAGCCTAATTTCTTCCGCAGCGAGACCGATCATGTTGCTGGAATATTCAGCTAGGGCCTGGTGGCGCACTAATCTGGCAGGAGAACCTAGTTGCAAGGAGTTTGAGAAAAGTAGATTTATTGGATGCCTTCTTCCAAGTATGGGCGGCCAGTACTTATTACTTGAAAAATTTGATGGCCCCTTAATCATGACCAGTGCAAATGTTTCAAGTCTGCCAATGATAAAAGATGATCAGGAAATGCTTGATTTCATGGGAAAAAGCAATGGGCTAATTTCTGAAGTCTTATCAAACAAGAGAGAAATAAAAGTTCGCGTGGATGATTCTGTTGCCAGGATTATAGATGGACAACCGCAGCTAATCAGAAGAGCCAAGGGTTATACGCCGGTGCCTTTACATATAAATATGGGAGAAAAAAAGCCGGGAAATGAAATAATGATTTTGGCAGCCGGGGGTCAGCTGAAAAATTCATTTGCAGTTAGTAAAGGACCATTCTCTTATGTCAGTCAGTATTTTGGAGACTTGGACTCATTGGAGAACTGTAATATTTATGAAGAAAATATAGAAAGAATGAAAGCGCTATTTCGTATTGAACCCTGTATGGTTGTCTGTGACTTACATCCCTTGTATAATTCTACAATTATAGGGGAAAAATATGCAGAGAAGAAACAAATCCCAATCCTGAAAGTTCAGCATCATCATGCCCATGTTGCCTCCGTTATGGCGGAGCACGGCATCAACGATGCGGTCATCGGCGTCAGTTTTGATGGAACCGGGTACGGCGCAGATGGGGAAATATGGGGCGGAGAGATACTCTTCTGCCATCAAGATAAATATGAACGGCTGGCACATCTGCAATATGTGAAAATGGTTGGTGGGGATTCCTCCATGAAGGAAGGCTGGAAGTCAGCAATGTGCTATGTAAACCATAAAAGCAGAAGGCTTGAAGAGGATGAATTTCAGATTGATATCAGTGAAATTGTCAATTTTGGTGCGGGCGTTGAGGACAGAGAAAGCTGGACAATTATAAAAGCGGCTCTTGACCATAATGTAAATACCATTGAAAGTTCCAGTATGGGAAGGCTGTTTGATGCGGTTTCATCCTTGCTTGGCATTTGTCAGGAAAATAAATATGAGGGCCAATGTGCTATTCTGCTGGAAGATGCGGCGGCGAGGGCAATGAAGGCGCCAGGGGTGAATGTGGCGGATGATCTAGCGTTGAAATTTCATTTAAGCATTGCTGAATCAGTATTGGAACAATGCGAAAAGTTCAGGGCAAAAACAGGAGTAAATAAGGTGGCCTTGACTGGCGGTGTTTTCCAAAATAAAATTTTGATGGAAGAAAGTTTGGCAAAGCTGAGAGTGGCCAAATTTGAAGTGTTTTATAATATTTCAGTAAGCCCAAATGACGGCGGAATCGCTTTAGGTCAAAACTATATTGGGATGCACCATTTAACAAGTGTGGTATAATCATTTGACGCTAGATTTGAAGGAGATAAAATGGCAATAGAAAAAGTAAGACAATATTTTAAAGAACTTGGCATTGAAAAGAAGATTGTTGAATTTGACGTTTCCACTGCAACGGTAGAGCTGGCAGCAGAAGCAGGTGGTGTTATTCCGGCTAGAATATGCAAAACGATTTCCTTTAAAAGCAAGGAAGGGTGTATTCTCATTGAAACGGCGGGGGACACGAAAATCGATAATGGTAAATATAAACAATATTTTGGATTCAAGGCAAAAATGCTAAAACCTGAAGAGGTGATAGCGTATACGGGACATGAGGTAGGCGGGGTATGTGCTTTTGCAATTGAAAACCCAACAGTTGAAGTATATAGTGATATTTCGTTAAAAAGATTTGAAACTGTTTATCCTGCATGTGGGAGCAGTAATAGTGCAATAGAGCTGACCTGCGAGGAACTTCATACTTATGCTAAGAGCATAGAATGGATTGATGTCTGCAAGGGGTGGCGAGAAGGAGAAGAAAAATGTGTATAGCAATGCCTGGTAAGATAGTTGAACTGGATGGTATGAAAGCGAAGGTTGACTTTAAGGGAACAGTGGTAAACGTAAATGTTGGTTTAATTGAAGCGAAAGTTGGAGATTATGCCTTGGTTCATGCCGGATGTGCCATCGAAATAATGTCGCAAGACAAGGCAGAGGAATTGATCGAATTATTTGAAAGCCTAGAAATGTAAGGGAGCGGTTTTATGATGGAAATTGAACAGGTAATAGATTACTTAAAAAAATACAGCGGACCTGAAATAAAGCTGATGGAAGTTTGCGGCACGCACACAGCAAGTATTTTTAAAAGTGGCATAAGAAGCTTGATTTCGCCTAAAATAAAACTTATATCAGGGCCAGGTTGCCCTGTTTGTGTCACGCCCACCTCTTATATTGATAAATGTATTGATTATGCCATGATGGAAAATCATGTGTTGGTAACTTTTGGAGATATGATGAAGGTACCGGGGCAGAGCGAAAGCTTATCGGGTGTTAAAGGCCAGGGTGCCAAGGTTGAAATCATGTATTCTCCTTTTGAAATCATAGAAAAAGCAACTGCTAATCCAACGATTACCTATGTGATTGCAGCGGTAGGTTTTGAAACAACTGCGCCGATCTATGCGCTTGTCATTGCAGAAGCAATGGAAAAAGGGATTAATAATATCAAACTGGTAACCTCTCTTAAAACAGTGATTCCAGCCCTTGAATGGATTTGTGAAAATGAAAATGGGATTGATGGGTTTATTTGTCCGGGTCATGTGAGCGTCATTATTGGCAGCGTGGCATATGAAGAACTGGCAAAAAAATATAATCGGCCCTTTTCAGTCGCAGGATTTGAACCGGAGCATATTCTAGCGGTAATATATGATTTGGTCAGGCAAATTGAAGAGACTGGAAGCGCAGTTGAGCAAGAGACTGAAAATACATACTTGCTAGCCTCTAAAAATATAAAGGTTGGATATGAAACAAAGGACGCGGTCCAAAAGGTTCATAATTTATACAAGAATGCTGTTAAAACGGAAGGAAATCAAAAGGCTGTTGGGATATTGAACAAATATTTTGATCGAGGACCGGCCATGTGGCGAGGACTTGGAATAATTGAGGGTTCAGGATTATATTTAAGGCCGGTGTATGAGGAATTTGACGGAGGGAGCAAAGGGCTTGATTTGGACAAGGAACTTCCTGAAGAATGCTGCTGTGGTCAGGTTATCGTAGGAAGACTGAATCCCAACGAATGCCCTCTTTTTGGAAAAGCTTGCAATCCAACAAATCCGTATGGACCCTGTATGGTTTCCTCTGAAGGAGCTTGTGGCATCTGGTACAGAAATAGATAGGAGAAAAAATGAAGATTACAATGGCACATGGCAGCGGAGGCAAAGACTCAGCAGAATTAATGGCACAAATATTTGGAAAGCATTTTTCCAATGATATCCTGGACAAAATGGAGGACGCGGCTGTATTACAAGTCAACGGAAAAATCGCTTACAGCACGGATTCTTTTGTTGTAACGCCAATTGTGTTCAATGGAGGAGATATTGGGAAACTGTGCATCTGCGGCACTGTGAATGACCTGCTGATGATGGGCGCCCAGCCAAAATATATTACCTGTGGATTCATCCTTGAAGAGGGTCTTGAAATTGAAACCTTGGAGAAAATAGTGAAATCTATGGGAGAGATGGCAAGGGAAGCTGGTGTGGAAATTGTTGCAGGAGACACAAAGGTTGTCGAAGGAAACGGTGGGCTTTTCATCAATACTTCTGGCATCGGGTTCATCGATGAGGGCATAAATGTAAGCGCGTCCAACTGCAAAGCAGGAAACGCAATTATTCTCTCTGGAAACTTAGGGGACCATCATGCCTGTATATTAAGTGCTAGGATGGGTATGAACAACGGGATTAAGAGCGATAGCGCCTGCCTAGCAGATATTACAAATGCTTTGTTTGGAAACGGCATCAGAGTAAACACAATGCGGGATGTTACAAGGGGCGGGCTTGGAACCGTATTGAACGAAATAGCAGAAAAGTCTTCTTGTGGGATAGAAATTCATGAGAAAAGTCTTCCAATGGATGAGGAAGTAAAAGCCTTAGCCGACCTACTGGGATTGGACCCAATGTACATGGCCAATGAAGGGAAAATGATTGCGATTGTTCATGGGGAAGACTCAGAAAAAGCGTTGAAGTCAATAAGAGAAACAACGAATGGCAGAAATGCTGTGATTATCGGTTATATTAAAGAAGGCCAAGGGGTAAAGATGATTACCAGACTTGGCGGAAGTCGTGTGGTGGATGTTCTTTATGGGGAAGGGTTGCCAAGGATTTGTTAAATCAAGGGCCAATACAAGCCCAATATAAGCATCCGACATTGGGCTTCAAACCCAATGTCGGATGCTTATATTGGGCTTGTATTGGGCTTCCTTTTGAAAAAAGTTGAAATTACAACAACAACGGCCTGTGGATAAATATTTTTTTATCCACAGGCCGTTGTTAGGTAGTTGGGGTTAGTAAGATCTGTCTTTTATAATTGTTTTGATAGTCGGATTTTTGTTTTTTCTTCCCCGAGGATCTGCTGAATTTCCCATACATCTGGAGATTGGGAGCGGCCCATGACAGCGATTCGTATGATGGTGCTCACATCCCCGACATGACCTTTGTATAGTTCTGGGTTTTTCTTATAGTCCTTTGGTTTTGCCGCATATCCAAGAGTTGCACCAAATGTTCTTATCTTGTCAAACCAGGCACTTTGATCATCTTTTTGATTATAGGTTTCAATGTAAGCTTTCAAAATGAGCTTTGCATCTTCATCAGAAATGTTCTCCGGATTTTTATCTTCAATTTTAAAGTAAGCATCAAAGAAGTAGCTGATAAATTCAAAAATTTGGCTGGCATAAATCAAGTCTTTTCTTGGTTTGTCCCCCGAACGGCCAAGATCAAGGATTCGTTCAAAATATTCCTCATTATTTTCAAATAAAGGGGTCATTTCCGGATGGTATTCTGCTGCCCACTCTTTCAGCCACGTATACAGTTCTTTTGCCGGTATTTTAACAAGAACATCTTTGGAAATGTCATTTAATTTATTTAAATCAAACAAAGCACCGGAATTACTCATTTTTTCGATAGTGAAATGAAAGTCTTCCATGGGTAAATCAGGATTGGCGATTCGCCATTCTTCAAAATTAGAATTCAGTATCGTTAACAGGTATTCCCTGACTGCCTTTGGATGGTAACCCTGATTTCTGTAATATTCCAAAGAAAGCTCTGGATCCAAACGCTTTGAAAGTTTTCTTTTATTTCCATCTTCGTCTAATTTCATCAGTTGAGCAGTGTGGCAGAAAACTGGCATTTCTAATCCAAGGACTTGAAACAGCTCAACATGAACGGGCAAGGAAGACAACCATTCAGCGCCTCTCACAACGTGGGTAGTTCTCATAAGATGGTCATCAACCACATGAGCAAAATGGTAAGTAGGAATTCCCGTCGCTTTTAATATGACAATATCCTGAATGTTTTCAGGCATTACCAGGGTGCCTCGAATGCCATCTTCTATAGAGATGGTTTTAATCTGGTCACCGGTGGCATTTGGGTTGCCTTGGGACTTCAGTCTTATGACGTAGGGCTTGCCTTCTTCTACCTTTGATAAGATTTCTTCATAAGTCAACGCTCTGTTTTTTGCCCATTCGCCATAAATCCCAGGGTTTTGTTTTGATTTTTCCTGTTCTTCTCTGATCAATGTGATTTCTTCCTCGCCTAGAAAGCAGGGATAAGCAAAACCTTTTTCCACCAATTCTTTTGCAAAACATTGGTAAATGGGGCCTCTGTCGCTTTGGCGGTAAGGGCCATAATCCCCAACCGATCCGTCTATAATGGCACCTTCGCTAAAATTTATACCGAAGAATTTCAAGGAAGTAATAATCAGTTCAACAGCACCCTCAACCTGTCTTTTATCATCGGTATCTTCAATTCGTAAAAAGAAAACGCCATTGCTTTGTGTAGCCAGCCTTTCATCTACAAAAGCGCCGTAAAGATTGCCAAGATGAATAAACCCGGTTGGGCTAGGCCCAAGTCTTGTGACTTTTGCTCCTTCTGGTAAAATCCTTTCAGGATAAATGGCATCGTAATCCGATATTTTTTTATTAATATGTGGGAATAGCAGTTCTGCTAAATTCATGTAGTTCATGTGTCTCCTCCTAAATTGTTATTATTACAATAGTATAGCAAAAAAGAGGCAAATTATCAAGAGCATCTACACTAGAAGCGAAGGCTTCGGGCGACATCAGGCGAGCAGGCATCAATCGATATCGGGAGCACAGACGTCAAAATGTAATTCAGAGGGGACTCAATGTATACAATATTTGTAATATACATCCATTGACTTAAAAAAAATGGGTATTATAATAAACAGTGGGAAAAAGAGTTATTTTTAAACACAATAAAATATAAGGCACTTAATATAGAAAGAGAGAATTTCAATGAAAGAATATAACGTATCACATTTAGTAAAATCAGAGGATTTAAATCACCACGGCACATTATTCGCAGGTAGATCTGCGGAATGGTTGGTAGAAGCGGCATTTGTTGCGGCTGCAGCTGAACACGGAAGACCCCAGGATATTGTTTGCATTAATATACATGGATTTATTTTCAAAACGCCTGTTCCGAAGGGAACCATATTAACGTTGAAATCTAAAATAGCAAAAGTAGGAAGAACGAGTATGACCGTTTATGTAAAAGCAATTTCAGAAATTGAGAAGACACAGCATGTGGACGGTTTTATAACCTTTGTGTGCATAGAGCCGGACACAAAGAAAAGAAGGTTACATGGTGTTGATTTTAACGAGACCCAAGATGAAGAGGAACTGGCAATCCGCGCAAGAGCATTACTGCTTTAAAAGTGAGAGCATTACGGCTTTAGAAGATAGAGGGTTACGGCTTTAGAAGTGGTATCATTATACTGAATTTTGTGGTATACTATACAGTGATTGTTATTATAATAAAAAAGTGGCTGCTCAAGCAGCATTAAAGGAAAACAAAATGGATTTTAAAGATTTGGGGATAATTGACCCTATACTAAAAGCCCTTGAAGAAGAAGGGTACACAGAACCGTCCCCAATTCAAGAACAGGCAATACCACACCTATTTGCAGGAAGAGATTTACTGGGTTGTGCACAAACGGGAACAGGAAAAACAGCAGCTTTTGCAATACCTATACTACAGAAAATAGCGACAGGAAAAAAAGAAGGATATACACCGATCCGAGCATTAATTCTCACACCGACAAGAGAACTTGCATTACAAATAGAAGAAAGCTTTCATGCGTATGGTGTACACTTAAGATTGAAAGCGCTGGCAATTTTTGGAGGCGTATCTCAAAAACCTCAGGTTGATAAATTAAAAAAGGGCGTGGACATTGTTGTAGCAACGCCGGGCAGATTAATTGACCTATATAACCAGGGACTTGTGCATTTAAACAACGTAGATATTTTTGTTCTAGATGAAGCGGATCGAATGTTAGACATGGGATTTGTCCACGATGTGAAAAGAATCATTGCAAAATTGCCAGAGAAAAGACAAAATCTGTTGTTCTCGGCGACGATGCCAGACGGCGTGCATGGGCTAATAAGCACGATTCTTCATAATCCAATAAGAGTTGAAGTGGCACCAGCATCATCTACAGTGGACAGCATAGAACAAATGGTATATTTTCTGGATAAAAATAACAAACAGAAACTTCTTGCAGATTTGATTAAAACTGGAGATATAGATTCGGCATTGGTGTTTACTAGAACAAAACATGGCGCAGATAAGGTTGTTAAAGAACTGATAAGATTGAAGATCCCTGCTTTGGCAATTCACGGAAATAAATCTCAGACAGCCAGAGTCAGAGCATTAGAAAGCTTTAAGGCAAGAGAAGTTCGAGTGTTGGTGGCAACGGACATTGCAGCAAGGGGAATCGACATTGATGAACTTTCCCATGTAGTTAATTATGATATACCAAACATACCAGAAACTTATGTACATCGAATCGGACGGACAGGGAGAGCTGGACTAGAGGGTAAAGCCATCAGCTTCTGTATGTATGAAGAAATGCAATATATCAGAGACATCGAAAAAATTATCGGGAAAAATATACCTGAAGCCCCGACGCAACCATATCCGATGGAAGTGTTTGAATCAGATGTAGTACCAGCTCAGAAACCTAGAAGTGCACCAAGCAGAAATTTCAGCTCTGGTGGAAAAGGACAAGGAAGACCTCATCCAAGTGGTAAAAAAGGTGCTGGTCAGGCGCATACAAAACAGTTCAGCAGTAAAAAGGTTTAACGGTTAGAAAAAAGGTTAAGCAAGATGAATATAAAAAAACAACAACCATTAGATAAAGGGGCAGGCGTGTTACTTCCAGTAGCAAGCCTGCCTTCTAATTATGGCATAGGAACATTTGGGAAAGCAGCCATTGACTTCATCGATTTTCTCGAAAAAGCCGGATTGAAATATTGGCAGGTTTTGCCCCTTGGACCGACAGGCTATGGAGACAGTCCTTATCAAAGCTTCTCTGCTTTTGCAGGGAATCCTTATTTTATTGATTTAGATTATTTAATAGAAGAAGGATTGCTAAAGGTCGAAGACGTCTCAGCCATCCAGTGGTTTCAAGATGAACGCTATACCGATTACGAAAAGATCTATTCCAATAGATTTAATGTGCTGAAAAAAGCTTATTCTAATACCCGTAATAAATACAGGGAGGAAGCAGGCTATAAGGATTTTTGTGAAGATAATATTTTTTGGCTCGACGATTACGCGTTTTTTATGGCCATAAAAGAAAGCTTCAATAACCTGGAGTGGCTTAAATGGCCGGATGGCATTAGATTGAGAGATTCTGAAATAGTTGAAAAATATAGAGAAAAATTGGCAGAGGAGATTGAATTCTGGAAATTTACCCAATATAAATTCGCTGTTCAGTGGAAAAACCTAAAAAATTACGCGGCCCTAAAGGGCATCAGTATTATTGGAGATATTCCAATGTATGTTGCCATGGACAGTGCAGATACGTGGGTAAACTTCAAGGAATTCCAAATGGATGACGATCACAGGGCGACCAGAGTGGCAGGTGTTCCGCCAGATGCTTTTTCAAAGACCGGGCAGCTGTGGGGCAATCCGCTATTTGACTGGGAGTATATGTTGAAAGACAATTTTTCCTGGTGGCGTAATAGAATGCGGCACTCGGCAAGGCTCTATCACATTATCAGGATAGATCATTTTATCGGGGTTGTTCGGTATTATTCCATACCGATTGAGGCGGAATCCGCGGTAAACGGCATATACAAGCCAGGGCCAGGGATTGCTTTGCTAGAGGCAATCAATGAAGAAATAGGCGATTCCAAAATAATCGCTGAGGACCTTGGCGTAGTCACAGAAGAGGTAAAACAACTTCTGGAAATGACAGGGTATCCGGGGATGAAGGTTTTGATGTTTGCATTTGACGGAAAATCGGACAATCCTCATTTGCCGGCTCATCTTAAAAAAAATTCGGTAATCTATGGGGGGACCCATGATAATGATACCTTGCGTGGTTTTGTTTCAAGTTGTAATGAAGACGTCACCGCCTGCATAAGAAAATATTTTGAAGGAATAGACAATGACGAGCTTGTTAAAAAAATTATGGAATCGGGGTTCAGCAGCATAGCCAACGTGGCGATTTTTCAGATGCAGGACTATCTAAAACTTGGCAATGAAACGAAAACAAACACCCCATCGACCATGGGGGCAAACTGGAAATGGCGATTAATAAAAGCACAGGTTTCATTAGAACTGGCTGAAATTATTGGAAATATGAAAAAAGAACGATAAAAGTATAAGAAAAATATGAGAATAATTGGATTGTTTTCCGGGTGGAAAAATTGACTGTTTTTGAATGAAAAAGTTGATTTTTTTTGTACGAAAAATTGACTGGTTTTGAATGAAATAATTGTAGTTTTTTTTTGCACGAAAAAATTGACTCGCGCTAAAATGGATGGTATGATAAATAAAATGTAAGTAGCCCCTGATGTCAAAGAATACTCAGTGGCGCTGCCGAAAAGTATGGGCGATTAACTCAGCTGGTAGAGTGTCACCTCGACAAGGTGGAAGTCGTTGGTTCGAGCCCAATATCGCCCACCAAAAAAATAAAAACGCTCCAACCCTTGCAAACGCTTGGATTGGAGCAGTTTTTTATTGGTACCCCGTGGGGGAATTGAACCCCCGACCCCGCCGTGAGAGGGCGATGTCTTGACCACTTGACCAACGGGACATGTACCTTTCTATTATAGCACAAAAGCAACACAAATCAATGTTAATTTTCGATTTTGCCTAGACGGTTTTGTCTCAAACTTTGCCTCGGACATGCTATTTTCTGATTCTACTTGGCAGGAAGCCATTTTGCATCCCCTGAAAGATTGTCGTAACCGGGATGGTTGTCAAACCGTACGATACCAACCTGAATTTTACCCTCTACAGCTTCGGTGACCATTGCGTGACCCATTGTTCCAAAGCCACCGCATAATTCAATCATTAGAACGCCTTCTTCTGCTAGATTCTTTGCCTCACTGCAGGCCATATCATAGCTGCCGACACCCACAACAATCATTTCCCCCTGTCCAAGATCCATAACCATCCGTTGAGGTTCAAGAATGGTTCCGTTAATAAATAAAAAGCATACTTTTCTTTTCATGATATTTTATCCTTTCAAATTCAACTGATAATAAACTAAATTATACACTGAAATGTGGGGCCTCACAAGATAGGTGATTGAAATTAACCTCATAATTTGTTACAATTGATTGATATGAAAAAAAGGAGAACAAGCAGATGATTAATTATTACAGCACAAGAGGCAGTATCGATAAAAAAACAGCAGCACAGGCGGTTATACAGGGTATGGCTGAGGACAGAGGCCTGTATGTTCCAGATAGAATACCAGAATTGGGATTTAAGCCAGAAGAAATGGTGGGAAAGACCTATCAAGAAATCGCGCTTTCTGTGATTTCCAGTTTTTTTACGGATTATACGGCAGAAGAAATGAAAGCCTGCATTGATGGCGCTTACGATGGAAAATTTGAAGCAACTGAAATTGCTCCGATTGTTGAGGCTGGAGGCGCATGGTTCCTTGAGCTTTATCATGGGAAAACGGCAGCTTTTAAGGACATGGCCTTATCAATTCTTCCCTATTTACTGACAACCGCGATGAAGAAGGAAAAGGAAGACAAAAAAATCCGTATTCTAACAGCCACCTCAGGGGATACCGGCAAAGCAGCACTTGAAGGTTTTGCAGACGTTGCAGGAACAGAAATTATTGTGTTTTACCCGAACCAGGGAGTAAGCCAGGTACAGGAAAGACAGATGGTAACCCAGGATGGGGAAAACACAAAGGTATATGCCATCAATGGTAATTTTGATGATGCCCAGACCGGCGTGAAAAAGATTTTCAACGACGAAAACCTTGCAAAAGAACTGGCTGAAAAAGGCATTAAACTTTCGTCTGCAAATTCAATCAATATAGGTAGGTTGGTGCCTCAGGTTGCCTATTACGTATATGCCTATATAAAGTTAATAGAAAAAAAGATCATTAAACCAGGGGAAAAGATGAACGTTGTCGTACCAACAGGGAATTTCGGTAATATTCTGGCCGCTTATTATGCGAAAAAAATGGGGATCGGCATCAATAAATTAATATGTGCATCTAATGAAAATAAGGTGTTGACGGATTTTATAAACAGCGGTGAGTATAATATTAACAGAGATTTCTATTTGACGAATTCGCCGTCTATGGATATTCTTATTTCCTCAAATCTTGAAAGGCTACTTTACCATTTAAGTGGCAATAATGGAGAAGAGATTAAAGGCCTAATGGAGAGTCTGGATAAGGAAAAGGTATATCAGGTCAGTTCCACGATAAAAGAAGGGCTGAAGGATTTTTACGGCGGCTACGCTGATATTGAGGAGACAAACCGGACAATAGGTGCAATGTATTATGACAACGGCTACTTGATGGATACGCACACAGCGGTTGCCTACAAGGTATATGAAGATTATAAAAAAGAAACTGGAGATCAGACGCCAGCTATCATCGCTTCCACGGCAAGTGCTTATAAATTTGCAGATAGTGTAACGGAAGCCATTGGACTTGATGTGGAAGAGGATGGTTTCGCCAACGTGAGAAAGCTGAATGAAAAGACAAAAGTCAGAATCCCAGCAGGATTAAAAGGGCTTGAAAACAAGGTGATCAAACACACTGAAGTGCTGGACATTGATCAAATGAAAGAATCGGTTAGAAGAAAGTGACAAACAAATTGACAGGAAAATATTCGAAAGAGCAAATGGCGATAATTTATGTGGTCTTAATCACATCGTTTGTCACTACTTTTACCGGCAGCGCTCTAAATTTGTCAATTCCGAATATGGGAGATGAATTCAACGTAAGTGCACAATTCCTCGGATGGGTTGTTACTGCTTACATGTTAGCAGTAGCTGCTTTGTCGGTTCCTTTTGGCAGATTTGCCGACCTGACAAACAGAAAAAGGGTTTTTACAATTGGGATTTTTATATTTGCAACAGCTTCACTTCTTTCAGCCTTTGCATGGAATATCATGATTTTGATTTTTCTGCGAGTATTGCAAGGAATTGGCGGGGCAATGATTTTCAGCACAAATACAGCAACGCTGATCAGCGCCTTCCCCGGAAATCAGAGGGGTAAAGTGCTTGGTTATGCCATCGCGGCAACCTATATAGGCCTTTCTGCTGGACCGGTTGTGGGAGGAATTCTAAACCATTACCTAGGATGGCGGTCCATATTTCTTTTTACTTTCCTTTTAACTGCTATTGTTCTTTTCGTCGCATTAAAATATTTGCCATCGTCAAAAAGTAAAGTGGAAGGGAACTTTGACATCAGCGGTAACCTTTTATACATTTCAACAATAATGTTCATCATGTATGGCTTGTCAACATTATCAACCGGTAGTTACCCTTTGGTCTTGATTACGATAGGCACAGGGCTTCTTGTGCTCTTCATATTACACGAAAGAAAAACGTTGAATCCCATCATAAATATTGGACTTTTCGCTAGCAATCCTACTTATACGGCGTCAAATCTCATCGCATTATTAAATTATGGCGCAACTTTTGCCATCGGATATTTGATGTCTATATATCTTCAGGTTGTAATGGGGTATTCATCTCAGGTGGCAGGAATGATTTTGATTATTCAACCCATCATTATGGCCATGGGATCCCCTTATATGGGTAGGCTTTCAGACAGAGTCTCCCCATACAAGCTGGCATCTATAGGAATGGGAATTTGCGCACTGGGACTTTTGTTTTTTGTATTTATTACAGAGACTACCTCTCTTTGGTTTATCATGCTGGCCTTAGTAATCTCAGGGATTGGATTTGCGGTTTTTTCTTCGCCAAACACCAACGCGGTTATGGCGTGCGTGGATAAAAAAGATTACGGAGTGGCTTCCTCAGTTCTTGCCACGATGCGATCCCTTGGGCATACCTCAAGCATGGCAATCGTTACCATCATTGTCGGGATGTATATGGGAAACCAGTCCTTATCAGAGGCATCCCCTTTATTGCTCATAGAAACCATCCATACGGCATTTAAAATATTTGTGGGAATCTGCATTTTTGGTATATTTATCAAACCAATCATAACCAGGACAAAGAGGGTGTAAGTATTTGTGTCGTGGTGTTCGCAGCAGGATTAAAGTAGCGGTGATAGGGCTAAATTATCCGGGCTTGGGACGGTTAAAGAGGTTAAATTATGGTTGCTAAAAAAGTTGGGTTCGAGACGGTCAATGCGGGTATTGAGTTTCATTCAAGAAGATGCAATCCATTTTGAGAAATAACTTGCAAAAGTAGTGATAATATGGTAAATTATTTATTGTGCCTACAGAACAGGCATGTATGATATTTGGAGGATTGACCGAGTGGCTAAGGAGCCTGATTGGAAATCAGGTAAGGTGTTAAAGCCCCGTGGGTTCGAGTCCCATGTCCTCCGCCAATAACAAAACAGAGACCCTTGTGGTCTCTGTTTTGTTTTGCCCGGAGACAGGACGAGAACCCACGGGAGTGGGTGAGAAAGTCCCA
>JBBRXC010000018.1:0-18928 GCA_038248745.1 Peptostreptococcales bacterium
AAGCTTTAAGACTTGCATCACATAAACTACCTGTACGATGTAGATTTGCCATCAAAGGTAATGAGATAGCAGAGGGTGGTGAAGCATAATGGAATTAAAGAAAATTAGAGATATGAGCGAACTTGAATTAATCGTTGAACTTAAGAAAATGAAGCAGCAGCTTTTCAACTTAAGATTTCAACATGTAACAGGTCAGCTGGAAAACCCTATTAAGATGAGGGATACAAAAAAACAAATCGCAAGAGTTAAGACCATTATTAGAGAAAAAGAACTGAAGAAAGTTCAAGGTTAATGGAAGGAGGATGTGCTATGACAGATGAAAGAAACAGAAGAAAGACGAAAGTCGGACTGGTAGTAAGTGATAAGATGGACAAGACAATAGTTGTTGCAATCGAAGACTTCGTAAGACATTCCCTTTATGGAAAAGCCGTAAAGAGAACGAAGAAGTTTAAGTCTCATGATGAGAATAATGAATGCAATATTGGAGACAAAGTAAGAATTATGGAAACAAGACCATTATCAAAAGATAAGAGATGGAGACTTGTTAACGTTATCGAGAAGGTTAAGTAAAGGAGGCACCAGATATGATTCAGACAGAAACCAGATTAAAAGTCGCTGACAATTCAGGTGCGAAAGAGCTTTTATGTATCCGTGTTCTTGGTGGAACAAGCCGTAAATACGCAAACATAGGAGATACAATCGTATGTGCCGTTAAAGAAGCAACACCAGGCGGTATTGTCAAAAAAGGTGATGTTGTAAAAGCTGTTGTTGTAAGAACTAAAACAGGCGCCAGAAGAACTGATGGCAGCTACGTGAAGTTTGACCAGAATGCAGCGGTTATTATAAAGGAAGATAAGAATCCAGTAGGCACTCGTATCTTCGGGCCAGTAGCTAGAGAACTTAGAGATAAGAGCTTTATGAAAATAGTGTCACTGGCACCAGAAGTATTATAGGGGGTGTGAAGGATGCATATTAAAAAAGATGATACAGTAGTAGTAATTACTGGTAAAGACAAAGGCAAGAAGGGCAAAGTTTTAAAAGCAATGCCTAAAGAAGATAAAGTGCTTGTTGAAGGCATCAACATGCAGACAAAGCACGCAAAGCAAACTAGAACTGCAAAAAGTGAAATCAAACACCAGGAAGGTCCTGTACATGTTTCAAACGTAATGCTGTATGACAGCAAAACAAAAGCACCTACAAAGGTAAGCTTTAGAACAGAGGGCAAGAATAAAGTGAGAATATCCAAGAAAACTGGAGCAGTAATAGATTAAGAAAGGAGGAGAATATTTTGACAGCTAGATTAAAAGAAACTTATAACAATGTTATATTCAAGGATATGATAGAAAAATTCAGTTACAAAAATGTAATGGAAGTTCCTAAACTTGAAAAGATTACAATTAATATGGGACTAGGCGAAGCAAAAGAAAACGCGAAGCTCATGGAAACCGCTGTTGAAGAACTTGGCCTTATTGGTGGACAAAAGCCAATAGTTACAAAGTCAAAGAAATCAATTGCTAACTTTAAGGTTAGACAAGGCATGCCTGTTGGCGCTAAAGTCACTCTAAGGGGAGAAAGCATGTATGAATTCGCTGACAAGTTTTTCAATATTTCTCTTCCAAGAGTGCGCGACTTTAAAGGCGTAAGCAAAAACTCATTTGATGGAAGAGGAAATTATTCAATGGGTATTAAAGAGCAGCTTATATTCCCTGAAATCAACTACGACAAAGTAGACAAGATTAGAGGGATGAATATAGTATTCACGACAACGGCGAAGACAGACGAGGAAGCTTCAGCGCTTCTAGAGTTTCTTGGATTACCGTTTGAAAAGTAGGAGGAAAAATAATGGCTAAGACATCTCTAAAAGTTAAACAACAGAGAAAACCAAAGTTTCCCACTCGTGCATACACAAGATGCAGAATATGTGGAAGACCACACTCGGTTTTAAAAAAATATGGTATATGCCGTATCTGTTTCAGAGAGCTTGCATACAAGGGTGAAATACCTGGTGTTAGAAAAGCAAGTTGGTAAATAATAAAGTTAGGAAGGAGGTACTGTAATGACAATGACAGATCCTATAGCAGATATGCTAACAAGAATAAGAAATGCCAATACTGTAGGACATACAACAGTTGAAATCCCTGCATCAAAGATGAAGAAATCAATTGCAGGAATACTAACTGAAGAAGGATATATTAGAGGTTTTGATGTTATCGAAGATGACAAACAGGGCACAATAAGAATTCAGATGAAATATGGTCAAGAAAAAGAAAGAGTTATTAGTGGAATTAAAAAGATTTCAAAACCAGGCTTAAAAGTTTATGCAAAAGCCGATGATGTACCTAAAGTACTCGGAGGATTAGGAATTGCTATTATTTCAACATCAAATGGATTAATCAGCGATAAACAGGCAAGAAATTTAGGTGTTGGTGGAGAAGTAATCTGTTATGTTTGGTAGGAGGAGAAAATTATGTCAAGAATAGGTAAATTACCTGTTAATCTTCCTGCAGGCGTCGAGGTGATCGTTGATGGTAACAACTTAGTTACTGTTAAAGGGCCAAAAGGCGAACTTACAGAACAGATTAGCAAACTAATAAAAATAAATATTACGGATGGCGTTGTGACTACGGAAAGAGACGGAGACGATAAGGTTTCAAGAGCGCAGCATGGCTTATCTAGAACATTGATTAACAATATGGTAGTTGGTGTTACAGAAGGTTATAAAAAGAAATTACAATTAATCGGCGTTGGATATAAAGCTGAGAAAAAAGGGACCACATTAGTAATGAACCTTGGATATTCTCATCAGGTGATCATGGAGGACCCAAGTGAAATACTTACTGAAGTCCCAACACCTACTGAAATAATTGTAAGTGGTATTAACAAAGCTGTTGTTGGAAATTATGCGGCAAACGTTAGAAAATGGAGAAAACCAGAACCTTATAAAGGCAAGGGAATCCGTTACGAAGGCGAAGTTGTACGTAGAAAAGAAGGCAAGACAGGTAAGAAATAGAAAGGAGTGAAATGAAATGGCACAAGAAAGTAGAAATGAAAGACGTCTAGCAAGACATTCTAGAGTAAGAAAAACTATAAATGGAACTCCTGAAAGACCTAGGCTTTGCGTTTATAGAAGTTTAAAGAACATTTCGGTACAGATTATTGACGATGTAAATAAAATAACACTAGTAGCTGCATCAACCCTTGATAAAGACATAGTAGCCCAGGCTGCTTATGGTGGAAACAAGGAAGCGGCGAAATTAGTGGGAGAAGCCATTGCAAAGAGAGCGCTTGCGAAGGGAATTGAAACAGTTTCCTTTGACAGAGGCGGATTCTTATATCACGGAAGAGTAAAAGAGTTGGCTGACGGAGCACGTGAAGCCGGACTTAAATTCTAACAGGAGGAGAAAAGGAATGCGACAAAATATGATTGATGCATCCAAGCTTGACTTAAAAGAATCCATCGTTAACATTAGACGTGTTGCGAAGACTGTTAAAGGTGGTAGAAATATGAGATTCAGCGTTACCATCGTAGTCGGAAACGGCGAAGGATATGTAGGCGTTGGTCTTGGAAAAGCTCAGGAAATCCCTGAAGCGGTAAGAAAAGCGATTGAAGATGCGAAGAAGAATTTAATTTACGTTCCAACAGTAGGAACAACTATTCCACATAGAAGCCTAGGAATCTTTGGAGCTGGCCAGGTACTAATTATGCCGGCACTGCAAGGTACTGGTGTTATCGCGGGAAGTTCAGTACGTATAGTACTTGAAGCTGCTGGAATCAAAGACGTTAGAGCTAAGTCAATTGGTTCAAGTAATACAGGGAACATGGCTAATGCCACAATTGAAGGTCTTAGAAACTTAAAGACTGTTGAACAAATCGGCAGACTTAGAGGTAAAACTAAGGAAGAAATCTTAGGATAGGAGAAAGTCAAATGGCAAATATTAAAGTAACTTTAACAAAAAGTGTTATTGGCGCTTCTCCAATGCAAAGAAAAGTTGTTGAAGCGTTAGGTCTAAGAAAAATGCACCACTCAGTTGAACTGCCAGAAACTCCCGAATCAAAAGGAGCTATCAAAAAGGTAGAACATCTTGTGACTGTAGAAAAACTGTAGGATAGGAGGTGCACAATAATGAAACTTCATGAATTAAAAGCTGTTGCAGGCGCAACTAGAAAGACTAAGAGAAGAGGTCGTGGTACTGCTTCAGGTCAGGGTAAAACTGGCGGTAGAGGTATGAACGGTCAAAACTCAAGAAGCGGCGGCGGAACTAGACTAGGTTTCGAAGGTGGCCAAATGCCACTATATAGAAGAATTCCGAAGAGAGGGTTTACCAATATATTCAGATCTGAGTATACAATCCTTAATTTAGATGATTTTAATAATTTTGAAGATGGAACAATAGTAACACCAGAGTTATTAAAAGAAATTGGACTTGTGAAGCAGGTAAAGGCTGGAGTAAAGATCCTTGGAGAAGGTACTCTTGAAAAGAAAATTACCATCAGAGCGCAAAAGTTCAGTAAAACAGCATTAGAAAAGATCGAATCTGCCGGAGGAAAGGCAGAGGTGATCTAATATGGGTATGATAAAAACAATAGCCCACGCTTGGAAAATAGTAGAAATCAGAAAAAAAATCATATTTACATTATTAATGTTGGCTGTTTTCAGATTGGGTTCAAATATTCCAGTTCCAGGAATGGACAGAGCTGTCCTTGCTGATGTATTCAGTGGGGATACGGGACTATTTGGTTTGTTTGACTTGTTCTCTGGTGGGGCTTTCAGCAACTTTACAATATTTGCTTTGAGTATCACACCATATATTACAGCATCTATCATACTTCAGCTTCTTACAATAGCCGTTCCTGCATTGGAAAGACTTGCAAAAGAAGGAGAAGAGGGTAAAAAGAAAATTGCTCAGTTTACCCGATACCTGACGGTAATCCTTGCTTTTGTACAAGCAATAGGATTGTCTGTTGGACTATTCAGACAAGCACTGATCAGTACAGATATATTCTCAATAACAGTAATCGTACTGACCCTATCAGCAGGAACAGCCTTCCTGATGTGGCTTGGTGAGCAAATCAACGAAAACGGTATTGGAAACGGCATTTCATTAATCATCTTTGCAGGAATCGTATCTAGAATACCAAGCGCTATCCATACAACTTGGATTAAGCTCCAGGCAGGAGAAGTGAGTGTAATAACTATTATTATCTTCATTATCTTTGCAATGGTTGTAGTGGTTGGTATCATCGAAATTCAGCAGGGACAGAGAAGAATACCTGTTCAGTACGCAAAAAGAGTTGTTGGAAGAAAAATGTATGGCGGGCAATCAACACACATTCCGCTTAAGGTGAATCAAGCTGGCGTTATTCCAGTCATCTTCTCCTTATCATTGCTTCAATTTCCATTAACACTGACATATTTCACGCCTAATTCTGGATTTTCAACTTGGGTGTCAAAATGGCTGTCACCATCTGGTGATCCTGGAGTATGGATATACATGTTCTTTAATGTATTGCTAATCATTTTCTTTACCTACTTTTACACAGCGGTTACATTTAACCCTGCGGATGTGGCGAACAACATGAAGGCAAACGGTGGGTTTATACCGGGGATTAGACCGGGTAGATCAACAGTTGAATATTTAACAAAAGTATTGACTAGAGTAACATTTGTTGGCGCTGTGTTTCTAGCAGTGGTAGCAGTTATTCCTACATTGATTGGACAATTCACAAATCTGGATGTTGGGTTTGGGGGAACGTCTCTTCTTATAGCAGTAGGTGTGGCGCTTGACACAATGAAACAGCTTGAAAATCAAATGGTTATGAGAAATTATCAAGGTTTTCTTAAATAATAGGAGTTGAAATACAATGCTTATAGTAATATTACTTGGACCTCCCGGTGCCGGAAAAGGTACGCAGGCAGCAAAAATAGTTGAAAAATATAAGATACCTCAGATTTCTACCGGCGATATTCTCAGAGAGAATATTAAAAGAGGAACTGCTGTTGGTTTAGAAGCCCAAGAGTATATGAATAAAGGAGAACTTGTACCAGACGATATCATCCTTAAAATTGCGGAGGCAAGAACTTTGGAGGAAGACTGTAAAAACGGTTATCTTCTAGATGGCTTTCCAAGGACGGTTTATCAAGCTGAAGTGTTGGATGATTTTCTGGAGCAAAGAGGTTACTCTATAGATAAGGTTCTGAACATTAACGTGGATCAAGAAGCACTAATGCAAAGAATTATTGGCAGGCGAGTCTGCAAAGTATGCGGAGCAACTTATCATATCAAGAATATGCCTTCGAAAGTTGAAGGGGTTTGTGATATCTGTGGAGGAGAACTTTATCAAAGGAAAGATGATGCTTCTGAAACTGTTGAAAATAGAATTAGCGTCTATAATGAACGTACAAAGCCTCTGGTAGAGTATTACTTAAATACTGGAAGGTTGGTCCATGTTAATGGGTCTTCTGGTTCAGATAACGTATTCGCTGATATTGTCAGCGAGCTGGGAGAATAAGTGATGATCATCATTAAGTCAGAACAAGAAATTGACATTATGAGAGAATCGGGTAAGGTTACAGCTCAAATATTAAAAGAGCTGGAAAGTTTTATCAAGCCAGGCATTTCCACTATGGAAGTAAACCAGTTTGTAGAAAAAATAATTTTATCAAATCATATGATCCCCAGCTTTAAAGGCTATAATGGCTACCCGGCAAGTGCCTGTGTATCAATTAATGAAGAAGTGGTTCATGGAATCCCAAATTCAAAAAGGATACTAAAGGAAGGGGATATCGTGAGTGTGGATGTCGGTTGTACCCATAAAGGATATGTAAGCGACGCTGCAAGAACGTACCCAGTCGGCAAAATCAGTGCGGAAGCAGAAAAACTGATTAGAGTAACAAGAGAAAGTTTTTTTGAAGGACTAAAATTCTGCAAGCCAGGATTTAGACTTTCAGATATATCCCACGCCATTCAAACGAGGGCGGAGGGAGAAGGCTTCTCAGTTATACGTGACTTTGTAGGTCATGGAGTCGGACGAGCGATGCACGAAGAACCGCAAATTCCAAATTACGGCAAAGCCGGAAGAGGACCTAGAATATCAAAGGGAATGGTGTTTGCTATAGAACCAATGATAAACCAAGGTGCATATGAGGTTGAGGTTCTCCTAGATAATTGGACAGTGGTAACACTGGATGGTAAACTATCGGCGCATTATGAAAATACTGTAGTAATAACTGATGGTGAACCAGAACTAATAACCTTATAGGTTGAGAAATAAGAGAGAGGTGTAAAATATGGCGAAGAAAGACGTCATCGAAGTACTTGGTACTGTAGTAGATGCTCAGCCAAACGCAATGTTTGTCGTTAAGCTAGAAAACGGATATGAAGTACTTGCACACATTTCAGGAAAAATTAGAATGAACTTCATTAGAATTTTACCGGGAGATAGGGTAAAAGTAGAACTTTCGCCTTATGATTTAACTCGCGGCAGAATTACTTGGAGAGATAAATAAGCGTTAACGCTATGGATTAAAGAGGAGGAACGGTGATGAAAGTTAGAGCTTCCGTTAAACCGATCTGCGAAAAGTGCAAAGTAATTAAGAGAAATGGAAAAGTAATGGTTATCTGTGAAAATCCAAAGCACAAGCAGAAGCAAGGATAAAAGAAAACTTAGAGTGGGCGGCTGTGTCTTCTTGCCGTGAGGCAACGGGACTACCTCATAAGTGTTTCTATAAATGTATTTTAATTAAATTTAATTACCAGTTTTTAATTCCGTTACAAGGGACTTAAAAATGATGGAGAAGGAGGAGTAGTATGGCTCGTATAGCCGGTGTCGACTTACCAAAAGAAAAAAGAATAGAAATAGCTCTTACATATATTTTTGGTGTTGGTAGACCAACAGCACTAGCAATTCTTGAAAAAACAGGAATAAGCCCTGATACAAGAGTAAAAGATTTATCAGAGGATCAAGCTGGTGCTATAAGAAAAGCTTTAGAACAAGATTATATAGTAGAAGGCGACCTTAGAAGAGAAGTTTCATTAAATATTAAGAGACTGATGGAAATTGGATGCTATAGAGGAATCAGACATAGAAGAGGCCTTCCTGTAAGAGGACAAAAGACCAAAACCAATGCAAGAACCCGTAAGGGACCAAAGAAGACTGTAGGTAGAAAGAAGAAAGTAGGAAAGTAAAGGAGGTAGGAAAAAATGGCTAAAATCGTAAAAAAGACAGTTAGAAAAAAGAGAAGAGAACGTAAGAACATTGAACGTGGTCAGGCTCATATCCAATCCACCTTTAACAACACTATTGTTACTCTTACAGATACAAGCGGAAATGCTTTAGCATGGTCAAGTGCAGGATCCCTTGGTTTTAAAGGATCAAGAAAATCCACACCATTCGCAGCACAAATGGCAGCTGAAGAAGCTACAAAAGCAGCAATGGAACATGGACTTAAGTTCGTTGAAGTATACGTTAAAGGCCCAGGATCTGGTCGTGAAGCAGCTATTAGAGCGCTTCAGTCGGCAGGGCTTGAAATTAGTCTTATTAAGGATATTACACCTATACCACATAATGGATGTAGGCCACCAAAGAGAAGAAGAGTTTAGTGAAAGGAGGAGTAATTTAAAATGGCAAGATATACAGATGCTTCCTGCAGATTATGCAGAAGAGAAGGTCAGAAGCTTTTTTTGAAAGGCGAAAGATGCTACGGCACTAAGTGCGCGATCGAGAAGAGAAATTACGCTCCTGGACAACATGGACAGAGCAGAAAAAAAATATCTGACTATGGCCTGCAGCTGAGAGAAAAGCAAAAGGCGAAGAGATTCTATGGTTTATTGGAAACTCAATTTAGAAACTTATTTGATAAGGCAGCGAAGAAAAAGGGTATGACAGGTGAAAACCTGCTGATCATGTTAGAAACAAGATTAGACAATACTGTATTTAGAATGGGTTTTGCTTCATCAAGAAAAGAAGCAAGACAATTAGTAACACATTCACATTTCCAGGTTAACGGTAAAAAGGTGGATATTCCATCCTATGAAGTGAAGGCCGGAGATGTTATAAGAGTAAAAGAGAAAAGTACTAATTCTCCTAAATTTAAGGAAATTAGAGATATGGCAATCAGCGTACCATCATGGTTAACTGTTGATGTTGAAAAACTTGAAGGTAGAGTTATTGTGTTACCGAAGAGAGAAGATATTGATACTCTAGTAGCAGAGCATCTTATCGTAGAATTGTATTCCAAATAAAATGGTTATGTTATCAGCATAAACTATTGATTGGAACAGAAGGAGGGTTTTGAGTGATAGAAATCGAAAAACCAACAATTGAATGTATATTTAAAGAAGAAGATGCTAATTATGGCAAATTTGTTGTTGAACCCCTCGAAAGAGGCTACGGAACGACCCTCGGGAACAGCTTAAGAAGAATTCTTATTAGCTCATTACCAGGGGCGGCTGTTACATCAGTAAAAATTGACGGGATACTCCACGAATTTTCAACAATTCCTGGCGTGAAAGAAGATGTTACTGAAATAATACTGAACCTTAAAAAGCTTGCTGTAAAGATAAGTGGAGAAAACACTAAAAGAGCAATCATCAATGTGGTAGGACCTAAGATCGTTACCGCAGAAGATATTATGGGAGATATGGATCTTGAAATATTCAATCCAGAACTTCATATAGCAACATTAGAGGAAAATGCAACTCTTGTGATGGAAATTAACATTTCAAGAGGAAGAGGCTATGTGTCCGCCGATCAAAACAAAAGCGACACGACAGCTATTGCAGTCATTCCAGTTGATTCAATATTTACACCAGTAAGAAAAGTTAACTTTACAGTCGAGAACACCAGAGTAGGTCAGGTAACTGACTATGACAAACTGATTCTTGAATTATGGACTGATGGCTCAATTACTCCAGAAGAAGGCGTATCCATTGGGGCAAAGATTATGCAGGAACATTTAAACCTGTTCATTGAGCTTACTGATGATACGGATTCCCTTGAGATTATGGTTGAAAAAGAAGAAGACCAAAAAGAAAAAGCTCTAGAAATGACTATTGAAGAGCTTGAACTTTCGGTTAGATCTTTCAACTGTTTAAAGAGAGCAGCAATCAATACTGTAGAAGAGCTTACTCATCGCTCAGAAGAAGACATGATGAAGGTGAGAAACTTAGGTAAAAAGTCCCTAGATGAAGTTAAACACAAACTTGAAGAATTAGGACTTGGTTTAAGACCAAGCGATGATTAAGAAAGGAGAATAGCGATGCCAGGATATAGAAAATTAGGCAGACCTACTGCTCATAGAAAAGCAATGCTTAGAAATATCGTAACAGATCTTTTTAGAGAAGGACGTATTTCTACGACTGACCATAGAGCAAAGGAAGCAAGAAGAGAAGCTGAAAAATTAATTACCCTAGCTAAGCGTGGCGACCTTCATGCTAGAAGACAGGTTCTTGCTTACGTTTATGATGAGGATGTAGTGACAAAGCTTTTTGATGAAATAGGACCAAAGTACGCTGAAAGACATGGCGGATATACTAGAATACTAAAACTAGGACCAAGACAAGGCGACTGCGCCGAAGTTGTATTTTTAGAACTTGTATAAATGAATGACGAGGCTCGCAGCGATGCGAGCCTTTTTTCAAACCCATTATAAGCAGCCGACATTGGGCTTGTGTTTGAAAAAAAGGTTGGAATTTCAACGATTTAATTTTGAGTTATCCACAGGTGTACTGTGCATAACTTATAAGCCCAATGTCGGCTGCTTATAATGGGAGGAAAATGATGAAACTTTGTGTGCCAATTACAGCATCAAATATGAATGAAATCAAAGGGCAACTAGACGAGTTGGCTTTACTTGATTTTGATATGATTGAGTGGCGTGCAGATTACTTTTTCTCTATGGATGCCCTTGAATTGATTAAAGGAACCTTTCCGGAAAAAGAATTACTTTTCACGATAAGGACCAAGGCAGAAGGGGGAGAAATCCAGATGGATACAGTATATTTGTCCACTGTCTATAGCCAGGTTGCATTGAGTGGCAAGGTGGAACTGATTGACTTGGAGCTGGAAGGAATTTGTAAGACGAATCCAGAGATAATTAGTAGATTAAAATTACTAGACGTGAAACTGATGATTTCAAATCATGATTTTGAAAAAACACCCTCGAAAGAGGAATTGATTGATAGATATAAAAAAATGGAAAGGTTGGGCGCAGATATAGCAAAGATCGCCGTCATGCCAAGAAATATGGAAGATGTCGAAATTTTAATTTCAGCCGCAAAAACGGCAAATGAATTGCTTGTCATTCCAATAGTGGGCATTTCCATGGGAGAACTAGGCAAGAGGACAAGGATTGAAGGAAAAAAATTTGGGTCGGTCATTACTTTTGGTTCACTGCGCAAGGAATCTGCACCAGGGCAAATACCTGCGAAAGAATTAAAGCAAAAAATACAAGCCGGATCTTAACGCAAAAAATACAAGCCGGATCTTAAAGCAAAAAATACAAGCCGATTCAAGGCTTGTTTGCATAATTAAATTAAGGTATAATGAAGTTTATGGATAATATAATTAAAATCGAAAACTTAATATTTGAATACAAGAGAGATGAAGATCAAGAAGTCATAAGAGCTGTTGATAGGGTAAGCCTGAATATAGAAAGAGGCAGCTTTGTCGCCATTATAGGAAGGAACGGATCGGGTAAATCTACATTGGCTAAAAATATCAATGCCTTATTGCTGCCAACATCCGGGGAAGTAAATGTGGATGGCTTCAATACAAAAGACGAGTCAGCTCTTTGGAAAGTTAGACAAACTGCGGGAATGGTATTTCAAAACCCAGACAACCAGCTGGTTTCTTCTATTGTTGAGGATGATGTGGCTTTTGGACCGGAAAACCTTGCGGTAGAACCAAAGGAAATAAGAATAAGAGTAGATGAGTCTTTAAAAGCTGTTGGCATGTATGAGGAAAGAATGAAAGCACCTCACTTATTGTCCGGTGGCCAGAAACAAAGAATCGCCATTGCTGGCGTAGTGGCGATGAAGCCAAAGTGTATCATTTTAGACGAGCCTACGGCCATGCTTGACCCTAAGGGCAGAGAAGAAGTCATGACCATTATCAATAAATTACATAAAGAAGGTATTACAATTCTGCTGATCACCCACTTTATGGATGAAGCGGCAAGGGCAGACAGGGTAATTATTATGGAAAAGGGACGTATTGTTATGGATGGTCAGCCAAAGAAGGTTTTTGCAAGATCAGATGAAATAAGAGCACTGAGTCTTGACCTTCCTCTTCCCGTAGAACTTGCGGAAAGACTTAGGAAAGAGGGATTTGATGTACCACTGGAAATTATTACTACAGAGGAAATGGTAGAATTCATATGTCAATACAAGTAAAAGACTTAACACATATATATAGCGAAGGGTTGCCTTATGAGTCCGTTGCCCTAAAAGATGTTAGTTTTTCAATCGAAGATGGAGAATTCATAGGGGTTATTGGCCACACTGGGTCTGGTAAATCTACGATGGTTCAACATTTAAATGGATTGTTGAAACCTCATTCAGGGAGCATTATTATTGGTGATGTGGATATCACGAAAGGGAACGTTTTAATGAGAGACATCAGGCGTAGGATAGGCCTTGTTTTTCAGTATCCGGAATACCAGCTTTTTGAAGAAACAGTTCACAAAGATGTGGCCTTTGGCCCGACAAACCTTGGGTTGTCGAAAGCAGAGGTTGATCAAAGGGTCATTGAAGCTATTAATCTGGTGGGGCTGGATTACGAAGAAATCTCTGAGCGCTCTCCATTTGAACTGTCGGGAGGACAAAAAAGAAGAGTCGCTATTGCCGGTGTTATTGCAATGAAACCGGAGGTTCTGATTCTTGATGAGCCTACAGCAGGTCTTGATCCGAAAGCCCATAAAGATGTGCTAGAGATGATCAAAAAAATACACGAAACACAAAACAATATTACCATCCTCGTATCACACAATATGAATGATATTGCAAAGATGGTGGATAAAGTATTGGTGATGGAAAAAGGAAAGATTGTCATGGAAGGGCCGCCAAGGCAAGTGTTCTCAGAGGCTCAGAAATTAAATCAGATGGGTCTAGCATTGCCGCAGGCTTCAGAAATGATGAACAAACTCAGGAACAGAGGGTTTGATATTAAAGAAGGTATTCTTACTGATGATGAAGCGTTTGATGAATTGGTAAGAATATTGAAACGGGATATTAAAGGATAAAAATGATAAGAGACATTACATTAGGACAATACTATCCGGGAGATTCCTGGATACATAAACTGGATCCAAGAACAAAAATTATCGGTACCTTTGTTTATTTAATTGCCTTGTTTCTGGTGGGAGACTTTTGGGGATTTTTAATTGCCGTAGCAGGAATTTCTACGGTAATCGCCATCTCTAGGGTGCCATTAAGTTTTATTTTAAAAGGTCTTAAACCGGTATTTATCATTATTTTGTTCACTTTTTTTATAAATATGTTTATGACAAAAGGGGAAGTATTGATTGGCTGGAAGTTCCTAGAAATCACAAGGGAAGGATTGTACAATGCCTTTTTTATGGGCAGCAGACTAGTTTTGTTAATCATCGGTTCCTCGATTTTAACACTAGCAACAAAGCCAATAAAACTTACTGACGGCATTGAAAGTTTGCTTGGACCTCTTAAAATAATAGGGGTGCCTGCACATGAACTTGCCATGATGATGACGATTGCTTTAAGATTCATTCCAACCTTACTGGAAGAAACCGATAAAATAATGAAGGCTCAAATGGCAAGGGGCGCTGACTTTGAAAGCGGTAATATTTTTAAACGTGCGAAAAGTTTGATACCGCTTCTTATTCCCCTTTTCATCAGTGCGTTTAGAATTGCCCAGGACCTGGCGATGGCCATGGAAGCACGCTGTTACAGTGGGGGAGAGAACAGAACAAGGATGACAGCGATGGCATATGGAAAGAGGGATATCGTAGCAACTTTCGGTTTGGTATTGTTTGTCGCATCTATTTTATTAGAGAGGGTTCTAATTTGAAAATTAAATTTTTAATACAAGCAGGAATAATAGCAGCGATCTACGCAGCATTAACAATCATTTTAGCTCCGTTCAGCTATGGACCTATGCAGATCAGAGTTTCTGAAGCATTGACAATATTACCATTTTTTACACCTGCAGCTGTGCCCGGTTTATTCATTGGCTGCTTGGTTTCAAATTTTATAAGTCCTTACGGACTTATTGATATGATTTTCGGCAGTGGTGCAACGTTGATTGCTGCTGTAGGCTCGTATTTGCTCCGAAGCAAGCCCCTTTTGGTTCCTTTGCCTCCAGTGTTGGCAAATGCGGTTGTCGTCGGTTTAATGCTTTATTATGCCTATGGCGTGCCAATGAACTTGTTTTTAATCATGGCATGGGTCGGTCTGGGGGAATTTATTGCATGTTATGCCATCGGGTATCCATTGCTTAGATATTTGAAAAAATACAAGAGAATATTCGAAATATAAAGTTTTGGAATTTTTATGGATGAAAGCGGAAAGGACTAGAATGAGGCAGCGCAAAGTAAAAAACGTTGAGGAAAGAGTAGCAGAATACGCGGATTATTTAATTGAGAATCCTTCTTCCATGAAGGGGAAGTGGAAAGAAGCTTTTGGAAACGACAATAAAATCTTTTTAGAACTTGGATGTGGAAAAGGCCAGTTTATCATTGCAAAAGCTAAGGAAAACAAAGAACTGAATTATATTGGCGCCGAGGGACAGCAGACGATTGTCCTCAGAGCTTTGGAAAAGGTGTCAAAAGAACAAACGGTAAATGCCAGGTTCATGACCGGATTTATCCGGGACATTACTGAGATATTTGAGGAAGATGAACTTTCTGGTATTTTTTTAAATTTTAGCGATCCATGGCCAAAGGACAGGCACTCAAAAAGAAGACTTTCTCATAGAAATTTCTTGGAAGGCTTTAAAAAAGTGTCAAAGGCAGGTTCAATACTGGAAATTAAAACTGATAATGAAGAATTGTTCGAATTCACTTTGGGGCAAATAGAAATGATGGGGTTTGAGATCGTAGAGTTGACCAGAGACCTCCATCTTTCTGAAAGCACCAGTAAATATATAACCACAGAATATGAAGATAAATTTAAGGCTTGTGGTAAAAAAATTCAATTTGTAAAGGTGACATTGAAGTAAGCATAAAATAGTATTATAATTAGAAAAAGATAAAGGAGTATTACAAAATGACAAAATATATAATGGCGAAGCAAAACGGGAGAAACATTCCCATGGAGGATAAGATATTCGGGATCAGTAGACAGGCAAAGGAAATGATTGCAGAAAAGGGAAAAGATGCAGTAATTAATGCAACATTAGGCTCTCTTCTAGATGATGATGGAAATCTGGTAGTCCTTTCATCAGTCGTGCATGTGTTACAGCACCTGACCCCTGTTGATTATGCGGATTATGCACCAATTGGAGGAATCCCAGAGTTTAGGGAAGCCATAAAAAAAGCGGCATTTGGCAATTACGAACCAAAGTGTTTTACAGAAGCAGTTGCAACCCCAGGCGGAACCGGAGGCATTAGAAATACGATTGCCAACTATTCCAATTATGGGGATTTGGTTCTTACTTCAGATTGGTATTGGGCGCCTTATGATACAATTGCATCAGAAATAGGGAGAAAATTAACAACCTATACATTGTTTGACCATTCAGGTAATTTTAATATCAATTCTTTTAGAGAAAAAGTCGAGGAACTGATGGAAGCACAGGATAGTCTTGTAGTCCTGTTAAATACACCAGCACATAACCCAACGGGATACTCATTAACGTTAGATGATTGGGAATCACTACTGGAGGTATTAAAGAAGGCAGCGGTGCCGGGGAAAAGCATTGCGCTTTTTGTTGATGTGGCCTATATGGATTTTGCGGGAGATGGAGAAGAATATAGAATGTTTATGCCATTACTTGACGGGCTGCAGGAAAACATATTGCCTATCATTGGATATAGTGCCTCAAAAACATTCACTTTATATGGGATGCGATGCGGTGCGATGATTTGTATGACACCTAATGAAGAAATTGCACAAGAATTCAAGAGAGTTACGGAGTATTCGGCAAGGGGATCTTGGTCAAACTGTACCAGAGCCTCTCAGGTTGTTATATCAAAGATCTATGCCAGTGAAAAACTGTTGGACAAGGTGAATAAAGAGCGAAAAGCTTTCTGCGACATGCTGGTCAGACGTGGCAAGGCCTTTGAAAAGGCAGCGTATGAGGTTGGGCTTGAAATAGTGCCTTTCGATGCTGGTTTTTTTGCTTCAGTACTTTGCGACAATCCAGATGAGGTAGGAAAAAGACTTCAAGAAGAAGGGATTTTTGTTGTACCACTTGCAAAGGGATTAAGAATCTCCGTCGCCTCAATCAAAGAAGAGGATTGTAAGATCCTACCGGCTAAAATAATCAGCGTAATTAAATAATTAATAATAAAATAACGAACCACTTATTAGCGACCTAAACATGGTTTGTGATTGAATCAAACGATGTTTAGGTCGTTTATCATTTGTTTGAAGGAGTATTATGAATATACGACATATTGCAGAAAAAGCGGGCGTTTCTGTAGCCACAGTGTCCCGGGTACTGAATCACCCTGACCATGTGGCACCTGCAACAAAAGCAAAGATAGAAAGTATTATTGCAGAGACGGAGTATATACCAAACTGGTTTGCCAGAGGCTTGAATTTCAACAAAACTGCAACGATAGGATTAGTAATACCTAATATTCTAAACCCGGAAAACATGGAAATCATTAAGGGGGCGGAGGATGTAGCACATCAGAAGGATTATACTTCATTGTTGTGCAATGTTGAAAATGATGTAAACAAAGAAAAGAAATATATAGACAATCTAATCAAAAGAAGGGTGGACGGCATACTGCTGATTTCATCATTACTTTCAGAGAAAGATATTGCAGCAATTTTAGACCAGGGGATTCCAGTGGTTCATGTGGGTGAGGTTTTATGGCATGAAAGTGTGCCGATTGTAAGCATTGATTCTGAAGTAGCGGCTTACAATGCGACAAGACATCTTTTGGAAACCGGCGCGACGCTAATTGGTATTTTGCATGGGAAAACGCCTGAAGTAGAAAACAGCAGAAAGATTAAAGGCTATGAAAGAGCGTTAAAGGGAGATAAAATAAGGTTAAAAGAGGAATACAAAATCCAGGTAGAAAATACCATTGAGGGTGGATATTTGGGCGCAAGACAATTTATGGAATTGCAAAATCCGCCAACAGCAATTTTTGTAACCAGCGACTTGTTGGCTTTCGGGGTCATGGATGCAATGAAAGATAATAATATATCCATACCGAGTCAGGTTGCCTTGGTAGGTTTTGGAAACATTAGAATGTCAAACCTAGTAGAGCCAAAACTTACAACTGTGGAAAAACCACTTCACAAAATGGGGGTCGTTGGGGCAAGACTGCTCTTTGATTTAATTGAAAATAAAAGGGAACAGCCGGAAGAGGTGAAGAATATTCAGCTTCAGTCAAAACTTAAAATCCGTAAATCTTGTGGGCATAAAGAAAGAATAGGAGAGATGTTTTAATGAATACTATTTTTCTGGGTTTAAAACTTAAAAACCCTATCATTGTTTCTGCAGGTCCTTGGAGTAGAGATGGGCAATCCATAAAAAAAGCAATTGAAGCAGGTGCGGGTGCTGTGATCACAGAGTCAATTGTCAGCGATGCAATCATTGATGTTAGGCCAAGAATTGCCTATAATGGAACGGGTGCCCAAAACCTGAGGCTGTACAGCGATATACAAATTGAAGGCTGGCAGCGAGAAATGAAAATTGCAAAGAGCGCAGGAGGGGTAGTGATTGCAAGCGTTTCAGGACATACGCCTTCTGAGTTGGCTTATCTTGCCGCTAAGATGGAGTTTTTTGGTGCAGATGCCATTGAAATCAGTGTGTCAAACCCAATGGGAGAATCTCTTGAAATATTAGCATCTGATGCCGATCAGATGTATCTGATCATAAAAGAGGTTGTAAATCATGTGAGCATTCCAGTGATGGTTAAACTGTCTCAGACGGCAAGTAACATTTCCCGCGTGGCGAAAGCTGCAAAAAAGGCGGGCGCGTCCGGCGTCAGCGCAATTAATTCCGTCAGATGTATTTTAGGTGTTGACATTGAAACTGGAGAACCGATGCTTCCGACGTATGGCGGATACTCGGGAACCCCAATTAGGCCCTTAGGGCTTGCGGCTGTGGCAACTGTTTCTCAGACCGTTGATATACCTATTTGTGGAATAGGAGGCATAGACAATTATATAAATGCCGTAGAATATATTATGCTTGGTGCCTCTGCTGTTCAAATAGGAACGACGGTGATGATTAATGGGTTTGAAAGAATCACAGAAATTGTTGCTGATTTTGAAGCATGGGAAAAAAGAAAAGGGATTAAGTCTATTCAGGAGATCAAAGGGAAAGCCCTTCTAAACTTAAAATCTTTTGATGAAATGAAAGTGGAACCAGTTGTCTGTTATTCCAATGGAGAAAGATGCGCGGAAGGTTGTAATGCATGCATAAAGGGATGTATGTATGAGGCAATCTCCCCAAACGATGGAGATGTGATCATAGATAAATCCCTTTGTACGGGTTGTGGTGTTTGCCTTTTTGTTTGCCCACTAAAAAAACTAAGCTTGAAGTGGTAAGGAAGTGTTTAGAGAAGAATTTAGCGAAATTTTTATTCTAAAAATTCTTGCAATTTTCTGAATATGTGATAAAATAGACATAATATGTAACCGGTTACATCTTCTTTGAAATTGTTAACTGGAATAAGCATGTATATATTATATATTATTTTTTGGTTAGAAATAAGAAGGAGGGAAATGAATTGAGTAAAGTAATAGAAGCAAAATTCAATTCGGAAGC
>JBBRXC010000019.1:0-18922 GCA_038248745.1 Peptostreptococcales bacterium
AACTATCATAGTATCGTCTTGTCCAAGCCTCATTTCTAGTAGGCATTAGCATCCGATCTAAACCGATTGAGTCAAAAAACAATTTGGGCTCATTATCTATGATACAACTGGCATTCGCATAAATACTTTCTTGAAAAGCTATGGCTAAGTTTTCTAACCCCAGATGGCTATTACTAAAACCCATTTTAAAATCATCACTGTTAATCCCATTTTTTTTCAGAAAATTTATAAATTCCAAACGTATTTCAGGGAGAAAACTCTTGACCGTGTATATTATCAAAATACCCCCCTGATATGGAATCATTGAATAAACCAAGCTTTTAGCATCCAAAAGCTTATTGTACTTTTGATCTATAATGTGTGTGTATGTTTGCTCTAAGTCTTCTTCATTTTTTATTCTTTTATTATTTAATGAAGCATAACAACATATTATTTTATCTAGAAAGAAGGGGTTAATTTCTTTGGCTGTTTTAATGATAGAATCCGAATCAGATTCAGCTTTTAATAGCCGCGTCAGTTTTGTCTCATAATCTGTATTCATTGAATTAGCGATTAAAGCATTCTTGATTGTATATATAATATCATCAAAAAAAGTATCATCAAAAAAGAATATTGGAATTTTATGTTCATCAGAATATGATTTAAGTTCCTCCGAAATTCCTTTAAAATAAACGGTTTTAATCCCGATGGCACATACACCTTTTTTCATTAGCAACTTGATACAGTTTTCAGCAAGCGAAACATCATTTTTTGCCTGAGAAAGGGTTGTAACAACAAATTCTCCTTCTGAAAAAGTTCTTTCAACGTCATCAGCGGATTCCCATTCGAAAATAGCAGTGCCCAAAACAGGGTTGTATAAACCGCTTTTTCCTGCAATCAGTTTAAATTCCTTAAATACAGGATGTACAACTAATTCCATTACTGTAATCATAATAACCTTCTTTCAAAACATTTATTCCCATTAGAATCTTCATTATGTAAATTATAGAGCACTATGATTAAATTGTCCATATTAGTGAGCATAACTTCTATCTTTGTTTTAAAAATCATTCCTTCTATCTTTTTCGACATGATGGTAGTATTATTAGAATATAAAATACAAAGGCGGAGGGTCTTATGGCAGCAGAATCTGACTGTATCGTTTTAGAAAAAATTAATAAGTTCTTCGGTGACAAGCAGGTGCTGAATAATATTTCATTGAATATCCCAAAGGGTTCTATTTACGGCTTGCTGGGGCCTTCCGGATGTGGGAAAACTACTACAGTGAGAATCATGGCAGGTATTTTAAGTGCCACCTCTGGCAGTACTTGGGTATTGGGAGATAAAATGCCCGATTTATCTTTGATGAACCATATCGGTTATCTCGCCCAATCTGATGCCCTTTACACCAGCTTGAATGGGGTTGAAAATTTAGAGTTTTTCGGTAAAATTTATGGGTTGTCTGGGATAAAACTTAAAAATCGAATTTCTGAGGTCTTGGAATTAGTCAATTTGAAAGATGATTTAAGCAAGCCTGTTTTTGCCTATTCAGGTGGGATGAAAAGGAGGCTTTCTCTAGCAATCGCCTTATTACACAATCCTCAAATATTAATTTTAGATGAACCGACAGTAGGGATAGACCCGCTACTGCGTCAAAGTATCTGGGATGAATTATACGCCCTGGCAGGAAGTGGCATTACTATACTGGTTACAACACATGTTATGGATGAGGCTCAAAAATGCACCCGTTTATCTATGATGCGGGATGGTTTTATTCTGGCTACTGGTTCTCCTGAAGAAATAGTAAAAAATACAAATTTAAACAATTTAGAAGAAGCCTTTATCTTTTACAGTAAAGGTGGTGTCAATCATGAGGGTTAGAGCAGTTGCATTTCGAATTTTTGCTGAACTGAAACACGACAAAAGAACTTTAGCATTGGTACTATTTGCACCAATTCTTATGTTAACGTTGATTTTTTTCGTTTTAAACTCTTCGTTAAGCAACAGTGATGTTGGGGTTCTCAATGCTCCCTCAGATTATTTTGACAGATTGTATGAAAACAATGTAACCGCAACGAGATTCCTTGATGAAAAGCTTGCTTTTGAAAGTCTGGAAAAAGGGGATATTACAGCGATTATCAATATCATAGATGGGAAATCATATATTTATGTGGATGGTTCAAATTCTCAAGAAGCGGCTATGGCAATAAATCTGCTGGAAGCCTCTAAAAAGCAACCTCAACCTGGGCGAGCCGATCAGATTTCGGACATAACCTATATCTATGGCGCCGAAGATCTTGAGACTTTCGACAATTTTGGTTCTGTCCTGATTGGCGTATTGGTGTTTTTCTTTGTTTTTATTGTAGCTGGCATGTCTTTTCTTCAGGAAAGGACCACCGGGACACTGGAAAAAATGCTTTCAACGCCTATAAAAAGATGGGAATTGGTGCTGGGATATGTTTTAGGCTTCGGTGGCTTGACGGTGATTCAGTCCATACTAATAACTTTTTTTGTGGTATACGTGCTTGGGGTAATGATGGTTGGTTCCATCTGGCTGGTCCTGCTGGTTACTTTGTTAACCTCCATTAGTGCTTTAACTTTGGGCATGCTCCTTTCTACAGCTGCCTCAAGTCAATTCCAAATGCTTCAATTTATACCAATTATTATCACCCCTCAAATTTTCTTCTGTGGCCTTTTTCAGCTCTCTCCTGGGTGGGATGCTGTTGGCAGAGTAATGCCTCTTTATTATTCAGCGGATGCCTTAAACGAAATAATGGTTAGAGGCAATGGATTTAACGCAATTTTAATTGATGTACTGGTTTTATTGGCGTTCTCATTTGTTTTCGTGGTAGGCAACATAAAATTGCTAAAAAGATACAGGAATATTTAACTTTTGGACAGCCTTTCGCTAATATTTATTATTCAATATAGGAGAATAAGTTATGAAAAACTCAATAAGACCAAGCCTTGACTCGGATTTATCAATGTCGGATAGTCCAACAGCAAAAAAGACTCACAAGCCCCTAATAATAAGAATTATTATAGTATTGATCCTCCTTTCGGCAATTATTGTATATTATTTTTATGCAGACACTTCAATCTATAAGGGAAATGTGGAATCATTAATTGTCCCAAGCATTTCGGAGGTTTCAGGAAAAATTATCAAATCAGATATTTCTCTTGGACAATCAGTTAAAAAGGGTGATGTTATTGCTGAAATTGACAGTGAAAATTTAACCTATACCCTTGCGCAATTGCAATTGAATCTGCAAAAGAAAAATTTGGCTTTAGGTGATGTCACAGTCGGCGAAGGCGGTCAGGCAACCAATGCCTATTTATCGGCACAGTCTAATTATAACAGCGCTTCTATATTAGCTAGCAAAGCTTCAAAAGATTATGTTAATGGCAAAGCGTTATTTGCAGAAGGCGGAATCTCCAACAGCGAACTGGAGAAATTAAAAGTGAACTTGGCTTCTGCCACAAGTTTAGAATCTTCCGCATTGGCCCAGTTAAACAATACTTTAAATCAGACCGGCCAGAGCAGTGCACAAATTGATATAGCAATCCTTGAAAGTCAAATAAGCCAATTAAAAGAAGATCTTGCGAAATATACTATAATCGCCTCTTGTGATGGGACAATTTTAAGCAAGAATTACGGTGAGGGCAGCATTGTTTCTGCTGGTTATAACATCTCAGACATTGGTTCTTTAGACGAAATGTATGTTATTTTTTATATTCCAGAAAGCAAAATAACTGACATTCAATACAATGATACTATTAAGGCGGAAGCGAATGGTGAAACTCTCTCCTGTAAAGTCAAATATATTGATTCGAAAAGTCAATATACACCAAGAGAATTGCAGACTACCGCAAATAAAAATAAAACCAACTTTAAAATCAAACTGCTCGTTCCCCAGTCTTCCTCTTTGAGGCCAGGTATGGAGGTCAACGTTTATTTAGAATAAATTCAATCATCAAATCGAGTAGAAAGAGAGAAGCAAAATGCTTCTCTCTTTAAAAGTGTTTTATTTAATTATTTTATTATTTATTTCTTCTATTTCAGACACTCCGATTTCTTCTGGATCTTCTTTCCATATAAATAATCCAGTCCATGCATATATTAAGGCAATGATAGGGACTGACCAACATAGAACTGCATATGGAGCATATTCTAATGGGCCAACGCCAAGTACTCCTGTATAATAGACAGCACCAAGTGACCATGGTATAAGTGGGTCTACACAAACTCCGGAATTCTCCAGGGTTCTTGAACAAACTGTTCCTTTTATTCCAAGCTTTTTATATCCTGGCATAAACATTCTTCCCGGTATAAGCATTGCTACATATGGGCTTGCAGATAACATGATCGTCAGAATTCCCGCTCCCATCTGCGCGGTAACAAGATTTCTTGCATTCTTTGTGATAAGTTTTGTGCTGTTAAGTAATGTATTTAGAACCCCAGCTTTTTCCAAAATACCACCAAAACTCAAACCTAAGTAACCAATTGAAACTGTCCACATCATTGACTGCAACCCGCCTCTATTCATTAATTTGTCAACGTCAAAGTTTCCAGTATCAATAACAAATCCATAATTCATAAAGGACATCATATCATAAATATTATATCCTTGTAAAAGTATAGCAATTAACATGCCCGTCAAAGCCGCAGCTACCATCGTTGCAAGTGCACTAAGTTTTTTCATGACCATTACACCAACCACAACAATTGGGAGAAGGCTGACTAAGGCGTAAACAGGAGTTATATTAAAGTTTGCTTGAATCGTGGTTAGAATTCCACTTACCTGCTCCGAGTTTACATTTCCACCTGAATATTTTATACCCAGCACTGCTGCTATTACTAAAGCAAGGATATATCCAGGGAGTGTTGTGTAAAGTACACTTTTAATATTGTCGAAAAGATTTACTTCACAAACACCTGCTGAAAGATTGGTTGTATCAGATACTGGAGATAATTTATCTCCAAAAAGAGCCCCTGTTATGATGCATCCTGCTGTTATTGCTGGGTTAGCACCAAGTCCCGCACCTATTCCCATGAGTGCCACACCAAATGTTGCTGCAGTTCCCCATGATGTTCCAGTAGCAAGCGCAGATATGGAGCAAACTATTATTGTAGTGACAAAGAATATAGAGGGTGCGATAATTTTTAATCCGTAATAAATCAGCGTAGGTATTGTTCCTGCTGCAATCCACGCTGGAATCATTACGCCGATGAACATTAGTATCATCATGGAAATTGTTGCGATTTTAGTTCCATGAATTACGCCTTCTTCAACAACTTGAAGAGTGGTCCCTTGAAATACCAAAAGTATAACTGCAAATGCGGATGCAAAAATTAGTGTCATATGTACATCCGGAGAACCAACTTGTATGACTTGAATCACGAAAGCCAATACTAGGAAGACAACGATTGATATTGATATTAATAATGATGGCTGTGGATTTTCTACTTTTTCTTTCTTAACTTTCATTTTCTTTCCTCCTTTTCACAGATAAGTTGCATTTAAAACTATTCTTTGAAATAAAATGTTTTACCGCCAATAACTGTCATTTTAGCATTGATATCTTTAATTTCTTCGATGTCGCAGCTCATATAATCTCGGTCTATTACAGTGAAATCGGCCAGCTTCCCCTCTTCTAAGCTCCCTTTTACGTCCTCTTCGAATTGCGCTTCTGCCGCCCAAATTGTTGCTGCTTTTAGGGCTTCTTCTCTAGTCATACATTGATTTGGATACCAACCTCCTTCTGGTTGTCCATCTCTTCCTTTCCTAGTTACGGCTGCATAAAACCCATGATATGGATTTACTAATTCGACCGGTGCATCAGATCCATTCACTATATGTAATCCCGCATCGATGATGTCTCTCCATAGATATGCTCTCTCTAATCTTCCACTTTCTTTGCCCATTCTTTCTTCCATCATTAATCTGTCAGTAGTACATTGCACTGTCTGCATACTTGGAATAAATTTGTATTCAACAGCCTTTTCTATATGCTTAGGAGTAAGAAGTTGATAGTGTTCAATTCTATACCTGTTATTTTCTAAAGGAAGTTCATCTAATACTTTTGTATAGGCATCTATGACCATTTCGGTTGCTCCATCACCGTTGGCATGTATCGATATTTGAAATCCATTTATTCTAGCTTCTCTAACATTGTCATACAATTCTTTTTCAGAATACCTACTATTCCCTCTATGCCCAGGTCTATCATCGTAATCCTCTAATAGAAATGCACTCCTTGCCCCAGAAGACCCATCTGCAAAAAATTTAATACCTCTAACCGTTAGGTGGTTTTGGTAAAGTCCTATTTCTAAGCCTTTTTTGTAATAATAATCAGCAGTATCTCCTTCTTTGGCATAAACGTATAACCTAAGGTTCATTTTCTCATTCTCACAAAGCCTCTTCATTGCAGCAATTTCTTGAACTGTAGCACCAGCATCCATGATACTTGTAAACCCAAAGGATAACAAATGTTCTTGGCCTTTCAATAAGGCATTAAGTTGATTTTCTCCTTCGTATGGGGGGATAATTGATGTTAATTGGTCACCAGCAGTATCAATCAGTACGCCAGCTGGACTTCCCTCTTTATTCTTGATTATTTCCCCGCCTTCGGGGCTTGGTGTTTCACTATTTATCTTTGCAAGATCCAAAGCCTTTGAATTTACCCAATATGCATGGCAACAAGCTCTAATTATACACACTGGATTGTTTGGCGATACTAGATCTAATTCTTCTTTTGTAGGAAATTTTGAATCTTCCCAAATTTCATTGTTCCAACCTCTTCCAAGTATCCATTCCCCAGGTTTAACTGTTGCTGCCTTTTTTTTAACTTCTTCCAGTATTACTTCCTTTTGTTTAAATAGGGCATCAATTTCTACAAGTGATTGGCTTAACCAACCAAAATGGGTATGCCCTTCAATAAGCCCTGGGAGTACGGTCTGACCCTTTAAGTCAAATATAGTTGTATGTTCTGTCTTAAAACGCATTGCTATTTCATCTGTGCCAACATAAATAAGCCTATCATTTTTAATAACCAGCGCGCTTGCAACAGAAAAATTCTTATCTACTGTGTATATATTACCATTGAAATAAATCGATGTCGCTCCTGAAAAATTCATAATAAAGCCCTCCTTTTATAATTAATTCTTAACATTTAAAACTTCTTTGATTGTATAAATACTATTTGCCCTCCTATCATAGTCATCTCTACTTTAACTTTTAAAAGTTCTTTTGGTTCTAAATTAAAAATATCATCAGATAGTATTACTAAATCTGCTAATTTTCCAACTTCTAGACTACCCTTTACTTCTTCCTCATAAGAACAATATGCAGATCTTGTTGTGTAAGCATATACTGCCTCATCAACACTTATTCGTTGTTCGGAATGCCATCCTTCCTTCGGGAATCCATCGTAATCCTTTCGAGTTACCGCAACATAAATATTATTCATTGGATTTATGGCGTTAATTGGCCAGTCAGTTGACATTGAAAGTTTTACATTTTTATCTATCATATCTCTATAATTGTAAGTATACTGGGCCCTACTTTTTCCTAATCTGATATCTACCATGTGTATATCATCTTTAAGCACAACGGGATCTCCAATCACTAGTATATTTTCTGTTGCCAAAATCTTATTTTGTTTACAATCTGTTGCTTGTGCATGTATAATTCCAGGCCTAAAATCCTCAACATGTTTTCTGTTCTGCGCCTTTTTGTAACTTTCAAGGCACATGTATATTCCTTTATTCCCTATCGCATGAGCAATTAGTTGCATTCCTGCTTCATGAGCAATCAACATCAGTTCATCAAGTTCTTCTTGGCTATGAATAGAAAATCCACAGGTATTTTTATCATCATCATATGGTTCTGTAAAGTATGCGGTTCTTGACCCCATTGCTCCGTCTACAAATGCCTTAAATGGGCCAATTTTAAAGTTTGAACTTCCTTGCCCTGTTTTAAATCCATCTTTTAGAAATTCTTTTAATGCACCTACAGTTTCCAAAACGCACTGCTCATAAATCCGAATAGGCAATCTATTTTCTGCCTCTAGCTCCTGATACGCGCTAATTATTTTTCTGTAATTTTTACTTGGCAAAGTCCAAATATCATCTGTTTGTAATGATGTAACACCGTAACTTACAGCTACGTTAACTGCTTTTGCCAACGATTCTTTTATTTGCTCTATCGATGGCTCCGCCACAGCTTGATAAATTAAATCTCTTGCAACATCTCTGAAAACCCCTGTGGGTTCGCCGTTTTCATCTATATCGAAAATACCCCCATCAATCTGTTGCGTTTTATTAGTGATTTTAGCCAATTCCAATGCCTTGGAATTCACACTAATGATATGCTCACAAAGCCTTATAAATACAATTGGATGTTCTGAGGAAATTTGATCTAAATCATACTTGTTTGGTATTTCCCGCTCTTTTAAATAGAATTGGTTCCATCCTCTTCCGAAAATCCATGATCCATTTGGTAGATTCTTCTCTTGTATATATCTTTTTCCTATTGAAACAATATCCTCTATGGATTTAGTATTACTTAAGTCTATTTGTTGGAAGCTAATACCCGCTTTCAACAAATGTACATGGCTGTCGTTAAATCCCGGCAAGATAAACTTTCCTTTAGCATCAATTATTTCCGTATCATCTGTTCTCAGCTTTAAGATTTCTTCATTTGTACCAATGGCAACTACTATTTCTCCATCAATGGCAATTGCTTCTGCTAAAGACCTTTGGTTGTCCATTACATATATCGTCGCATTGTATATTATAGATTTCATAAGGTTCCCTCATACAATTATTTTCAGAATATTATATTTATTTCCTAATTTTAAACTACCAAACCAGTTTTTACAATTGGCAATGTTCACAAAATGCAATGTGCTTTTTTGTAATATTTACAAGATACGCTTAACCACAAGTATATCCATGATTAAAGCTTCATCTATTCATCCTCCATTTGGACTCTTCAAATCACAACCCAACTTTCTCTTCCATGCAAGCACAACCTAAAAAAGGCCTATAGGAAATTAATTTCTACAAGCCTTTTATCTTTTTAATCTACAAGCCTTTTTATCATTTTAATCTACAAGCCTTTTTATCGTTTTAAACCTTACTTTATATCCTTTATGTATTCTTCATATCCTTCTGACGTCATTTCTTTTAATGGAATAAACCTTAGTGAAGCACTGTTCATACAATACCTCAATCCACCTTGATCTCTAGGCCCATCCTCGAAAACATGACCAAGGTGAGAGTTACTGCCCTTGCTTCTTACTTCCACTCTCTTCATCCCCAAAGTTTTATCCACAATTTCCTCAATGGAATCCTTTGAAACTGGCTTGGTGAAACTTGGCCACCCACTGCCACTGTCGAATTTGTCTGTGGATATGAAAAGAGGCGCCCCGGTTATAACATCTACATAAATTCCTTTTTCATGATTTTCAACATATTCATTGTTAAAAGGTGGTTCAGTTCCACTTAATGTGGTGATCTGATATCTGTCATGTCCCAGCAGTTTGCTTCTTTTTTCTTTTATTACCTCTTCAGGGTGTTTTCTAATATTTATGTGACAATACCCGTTGGGATTTTTGTCCAAATAGTTTTGATGGTATTCCTCTGCTGTCACGTAATTAGAAACAGGCACAATTTCAACTTGAATTTTATCTTGATAAAATTTCTGCTGACTATGAACAAATCTCTCTATTACTACTTTATCTTCTTCATTTTTGAAGTAAATCCCAGTTCTATATTGTGTCCCAATATCATTGCCCTGTCTGTTTTTGCTTATTGGGTCTATTATCGCAAAATAATACTCTAAAATTTGAGTCAAAGAAACCTGTTCTTGATCAAAAGAAACTTTGACAGTCTCGCTATGGCCTGTCAATCCTATATTATTATAGGTTGTTTGATCTGTTTTTCCGTTTGAATAACCTACTGAGGTATACAGGACCCCTTTAATTTTTTTAATATATGCCTCTACACCCCAAAAACATCCACCAGCTAAATAAATCTCTTTTTTATTCATTTATATCACTCTCCTTTCGTATATTATACCCACTTTTACCTATTTTTTATTGTTCAATACATCTAATTAATTATGCTTGAGTTTCTTTGATATGTGCTGCGTCAGATTTTTCTTTTTCAATTCTTTCCTGTTCAAGCTGTTCCAGTTCAATTTCGTATTTGGGTTTTCCGCCCTGCAAACTTTCTTTTTTTTCAGGGAATTTGAATTGCAAGCTTTTTTCCAGCAATTTAATTGCAGCACTTTTATATTTTTTGGAGAGAACCCCTAATGAAGCCATAATATAATCATTGTCTATTAATATTTCAGCGTGTTCTCCTGGGAAGAGCAGCAAACCAGTTTCGTTATGTTTTGCTATTCCTTTTAATATTCCATTTCTGTTAGGAAGTCTGGTCAAAGCGCCTCCTGTACCAACAATATACTTGACCAATGTTAAGTCTTTGCCTTCCGCTAAAGTACTTCTTCCCGAAGGGCCATAAATATATCTAATTTGTCCTGCGTGCCGCTCAGCTGCTCTTAGTACTGCTTCTTTTGTTAAACGTTCGACAAATTTCATCTCATCATCTGTCACAGGTATCGGTTTATAGTTTTCTATGATCTTATTAATATCAATATCCGAAAGTTCTTCCTGCAATTTTTCTTTTCCAATTACTTTAACAATATTCTCCATATTTACATAAACACCCAGATCACCCTCAACCGTTCTTTTTGCTTTTGGTTCAGGGCTAATCAGAATTCTGGAAATCTGATCCGAATCCTCAGTGACAGAATGCAAATCGGTTGTTGCGCCTCCCACATCGAAGACAATCAAGTTACCGATACATTGATAAAGAAGCTTTGTGCATTCCATTACCGCTCCCGGTGTAGGCACAATGGGTCCGTTTACCATGTCTCTGACATGTTCCATACCAGGTGCATGTACGATATGTTCTTCAAATGCATCCTGTATGACTGCTCTGCATGGCTCTACATTTAAATCATCTATTTTTGGATAAACATTTTCCACTACATATAATTTTGTTTTGCTCTCTTCATCAAAAATAAGTTTAATTTCTTCCTGATTTTCACAATTTCCAGCGTATACTATCGGGGTTTTCAATCCCATGCTTTTTATCATTTCAGCGTTATGCAAGGAGGTTTCTCTTTCTCCATAATCTACGCCACCTGCAATGAGTATCAGATTTGGATTGATTTCCTTTATTTTTTGGAGATCGGTTCGTCTAAGCCGCCCCGCCGTAATGTGATGAATGATTGCTCCGGCGCCAAGTGCGGCTTCTTTAGCCGCCTTTGCCGTCATATCATATACCAACCCATGAACTGTCATCTTAAGGCCCCCAGCGGCTGAGGAGGTGGCCAGCATTTCATCATATTCAATGCTGTCCACATTCATTTTCTGGCATAGATCATCAATGGCTCCTTGAAGTCCCACTCGCACATCTCCATCTAGCACCGAAGTAGAAGCCTGCCCCTGCCCCCAGAAAATCGGGTTTTCTGTGTTAATATCCTGAAAGGCATTTACTACCGTAGTTGTTGATCCTATTTCTGCTACTAAAACATCAACCCTCATGCGTTCCTCCTTATAAGCCCATTATAAGCATCCGACATTGGGCTTGTGTTTTAAAAATGTGTTGAAATTTCAACCTTTAAAATTTGATTAATCCACAGGTCTCTTGTGGATAAGTCTCTTCAATTCAGACTTATCCACAAGAGACCTGTGGATTATATATTTTCTACTTGAGCTATTGCAACGGTCTCCAGAAAAGGAAGCCCAATGTCGGATGCTTATAATGGGCTTCATAGGTTTATCTTCTTCTTCGTCTCTCTTCTATAATGAATGTTGCAACATCGATCCCATGGCTGTTTCTTCCAAAGCCGGCATCAATACCAGTTTTCATTGCTTCCTCAGGGATGACCTGCGTTCCGCCGGCACAGATGATTACTTGGTCTCTAATGCCCTTTTCTATGGCAAGATCATTGATTCTTTTCATATTCTTGTAGTGAATATTATCGTGAGAAATAATCGTTGAAGCAAGAATAACTTCAGCCTTTAGTTCTACTGCCGCATCCACCAACTTTTCAACAGGAACCGATGTGCCTAGGTAATGCACTTCAATGCCAAATCTTTCAATGCCACCATGCTTGATGTCAATGATTTCTCTTAATCCAACGGAATGCTCATCCATCCCAACTGTACCGCAAACAATCTTTAACGGGAATTCTGAAACATCGGCTCTGATTTCATCATCACTTAAGAACACTGGCTCTGGCGGAATGACAAGTTTAGAAACATCAATGTCAAAGTCAACTTTGCCCTTCATCTCTATTCTGGTTCCTTCAGCCTCCTGCATAATCTCCCGATTGATTACTTCAGGGTCAATTAACCCCAGCTTTTTGCCGATTTCAACCGCAATCACTTCAGCAGTTCTTCTATTTGTTGGAATAAACATATTCAGCATGATGGTCCCATCAGCCAGCCATTCCATTTCCGGTTTCACAATGTCAGATAATCTATATTTATCGTTTTCTGCCATTCTTACATTTACATTATCCACATCGTCTAATTCATCGATATAAACGATTTTTTCCGGTTTCTCAAAAGTACAACCATCAATTAATTCAGATGGATTCTTTGGATCGCCACCATATTGAGCAACATTATTGTAGCCAAAATGTGCTGTAACTGGCGCCATATAATCATCATCTCTTTCGTAGATGTATCCATAACCAACACCACCATCAATTTTTCTTGCAATGCCATCACCATTTCGCTCTGGATATTCGGCCGAATCTACAAAGAAACCTTGCTGAACCGCATTGAAATATCCACCTACTTCTTGAATTTCTTCCATAAACAAGCAAGCTCTTTCTTTTATTTCTCTCGCTTTTTCTCTTAATGGGCCGTCCTTTTTAAGTTCAATCATATCCATTAGTCCATCAAGACCCATCATCGTTTGTTTCGCCGTGTCGCAGGCTTCCATATTATAAATATGCCAAGGAACATTTCTTCCTTCATCAGGTGTAATCGTTGATTGAATCTCGGCTCTGGTTAACTTTGACACAAGCATATTCAATACATGCGTGACTGTAGCTTCTCTTGCTGATGAGTCCATATATTTTGTATTCATCTGTGCTCTCATTTTGTACTTATCGCAAATTTCTCTAAGGGCAACCGCATAGGGAAGATCCATAAACAGACAAGGTGCTGGTGGTGCTGTTGGCGGAACTGTTGATAGGCAAATGTTGCCTGGCTTGATACCAACCATCTCTGAGAACATAGAATTAAGTGCATGCTGCACAATGAGTTCCGGCATAACCTTCCAGGCTTGTCGTGCTGTTGCATTTGCATTGTGTGCGCCATCGATCTGGGCAATGTCTGCCCATGCTAAAATTTTCTTTGATTCGCAAGCATCCACAAATGATCTCACACAGTTAATGTTTCTGTACAATACATTATACTGAGGATCCTGATGTGCTCCGTTAATCCCTTCCTCAGCGAACATGACAGCTACTTCTGCTCCTGCTACACCAGATACATAGGAATGATAGTTAATCGGTCTTCCGACCTCTTCCTCGATTAAATCAAGTGCTTTTCTTTGTGCTCTCACCTGTTTTCTGGTTATAGCAACGCCGCCAATGCCCTGAGGAGTCCCTTCTATGAGTCCATCCATGTGAGACTGTCCAGCAGTTCTGATAACCATGATGTGATCTGCACCGTGCCAGGCTGCCATTCTCATTCTTCTGATATCATCTTCGAATCTTCCTGAAGCAATTTCCGTTGTAATAACCTGCTCTCCTTGAGGATCAATGAAATCAAAGTACTTGGAAGACGGCAATCCAACGCTGTTTTTCAATGGCGTTGTTGCGTCTCTGTATTGGAAAGGTCCCATCTTCAGCCCTGGCTCTGGTGTTCTCCACGTCCAGCCTCTTCTTTTAGGTCTGTACTGATCTAGATCTTTTAATATATTTTCAACATCAAGTTTTTCATTGTGTTTTAATTTGAAATCCGTCATTTTACTTACCTCCCTTGAATAATGCTACTGCTTCATCCCAGCATTTTCCTTCTGCAAGCAATGTGCCTGCTTCCTTAATGGAAATGTTTTTTGCCCCTGCAAGTTTATACAAAACATGCCCTGCTCCTTTTGGCATAAGTCCTCGATCCATACAACCCTGAACAATAGGTTTTGTATCCAGAGAAGATATTCCCATTCTAAGAAGAACCGACCTCTCTATGGAAGGACTTGTATTTTTAGTTCCTAATTCAAGTAATGGCGTTACAACCTCAGCCGTAACTTCCCAAAATCTGTCATAAAGTTCCTTATCTGACAGGTTTGCAACGCTTTTTCTGCGTTCTGCAAAATCATCCGCTCTTTTCATCTGTTTTTCCTTTCTCAGCTAGGGCCTGGTGGCGCACTTTTCTTCCCTAGTCCTTGGTAATACTAGCCTCTGGCTAAAAGTTGTGCTTTCACAAATTCAACGTTAGTCTTTGTTTCTTCTGCAAGGAACAAAATGTCTTCATCAGTTGGATTTTCAACCTTATAAGTTGTTATAGCAGTTTTAATTAATGATTTTCTCATATGATCAAGGTCAAGGTCTGTCACTTTCAGAAGCGATGGATGTGACGGCAAAATAATGTTTTTACCTGGTATTTCATCTTTTGGATCACCAAAGATGATATCAATACCATTGTCTCTTGCAAATGAAAGCTGAGGCTGAATGTGCTTTCCTGCCCCTGTATATTCAGTTTCCTGAACAATAATTGTCTTATCCTGATCCAGTTCCTGCGCCAATGCAAATGCAGCAGCAAGGGCAGTGTTGCCTGCTGGACCTTTTTCCAGTCCCTCAAGACTTGCCAGTGCTTCAGTCATATAGAATACACTTCCCTGTGCGATGGTCACATATCTGTCCATGTATCGAAGCGGTCTAGCTGCTGACCTTGGCACATCAGATCTGTCTGGCCAAGAACTATATGGAACACCAAATCCTGTATGTCCAGTGGTAAATGATTTTTTATTAAAAGCTGTATCAGAAGCCATATGAAGTCCCGCTAAGGAAACTGAAGCAGCAACTATTTGTGGATTCGCTCCAGCTTTGGCAAGGCCTCTTGCAGTCCCTGTCAGGTTTCCGCCTCCTGCATTTGTACAGACAACTACATCTGGATCTTTACCGTATTTTTCTCTGAATTGCATGGATATTTCATAACCAAGTGTTTCAACGCCGCCGATGCCGAATGGTGTGTAGAGGGAGGCATTAAAATACCCTGTTTCTTCAAGTAATAAAAGAAATTTGTAAAAAAGTTCAGGTCCCACTGAAAGCTGAACTACTTCAGCACCCAATGCTTCACATTTTCTTGCTTTCTCTACAATTTCAGGCTGGCCAACACCTTTGGAGTCATAGCATTCCTGAACAATAATACATTTTAAACCGGCAATTGCTGCTTGTGAGGCCACCGCAGCGCCATAGTTTCCGCTTGTTGCAGCGATTACGCCTTTATACCCTAACTTCTTCGCATGATAAACCGCATTGGCAGCTCTTCTTGCTTTAAAACTTCCTGAAGGATTGCTTGCTTCGTCTTTAATAAAGATTCTTGCTCCCTTTCCCTTAGGCGCACATGCCCTGGCAAGCGCAGTGATGTTTTTCAACTCAAGGATAGGGGTATTGCCTACATTTACACCGTATTGCATTTTTTGCATTTCCTCAAGGGAATATCCTGTCTCCCTCATCATTTTCTCGTAATCAAAGGCAATAGACCCGCTTTCAAATTTCGAATAGTCAATGCCAACAGATTTGATCATTATTTCTGGTTTACGCGCCATGACGGATGCGTAATCATTTGATTTTGTCATGATCTGTCACCTCCAAAAACAATGTCTCTTGTCTGCTTGTCAATCACAAGAAGCTCTGGTATGAACTTCCCATAATCATGTGTATAGTAAGGGTTTACTTCTATCAGTTTGCCCTCTTCTTTTCTTCCTGTAACCGTTTCTATTACAACAGTTTCTCCCATTTCTGCATCCTTCATCAGAAAACCCTTTACCCAAAGTTCCAATGGTACTTTTTTTGTGTCATCTGGAACTTGAGGAGCTCGCTCTGATGGTTGTAAGATTACTTTATAAATTCTTACCCATTCACCTTTATTTACCATTTTATCATCTCCTGTTAATCAACAGCCAAACCAATTAAACCGATTCTGTCCAGGTCCGACTTGGTTTGGCTGTATTAGTAGTATTATTTTCTTATTTCACAATTTTGGCTTCTGGATCAATCATGTTTCTCATGTCTCCCATAATAGCTCTTGGAACCGGCAGATCAATCATTGTCTTTAGACCTGGTCTGGCATTAATAATATGAGGAATCATATTCACACACATTGCAATTGTACCAATACCTCCTGGTACTTCAGGAGAATTTACCATATTGATATTAGGGGTTCCCTTTATTATAACATAGTCCCCAGTTTGAATGCCAACCTGTTCAGGTTCAATCTGCTGTGGATGGTCCATTTCGATTTTCAGTTCTCCGTTAACATATCCAAACCCCTTCATTGCGCATCCAGCAACATCGCCAGCCTTAGCAAATCCATATGGTGATTTTCTATCTACGTCCGTCATAATTGGTTCCATCGATTGAGTTACTTTCTCAACATCCCAGCCAATGGCATCTGCAATCATACCAATGGATTCATGAAAACCAACGTGTCCGGAAAGATGCCCAGTTTTAACACCCTCCAAGAATTCTTCCTTTGTGATGCCAATTCCCTGTTCTTCCATAACAACTGGTCCGAATGGGGACAAACTGTTCACTCGTCTTGCGGTAATATGTTCAACTTCTTCACAACATCCTGTCATCAAGACAACCAATAGATCCATAATAAGTCCTGGATTGATTCCAGTTCCTAAAATTGAAACACCGTTGGCTTTTGCTATTTCATCCAGCATTTTTGCTTCTTCTGGAGACTGTGCCTTTGGATAAGCCATCTCTTCAGCCGAGGACACAACATTTATTTTTCTTTCTAACACAAACTTCAGTCTTTCAAAAGCCTTCTTCGTATATGAATCTGTGCAAGTCAGCACAACATCTGCAGCGCCTTCCTTAATGACATCTTCAGGCGTTCCAATGATTATATCTGGTCTGCTTCCCTTTTCAGTCTTGATGTAATCATACATGCTTTTGCCAACTTTGTCCCCTCTGCCAACAGCACCAACAATATCAACACCTTTTTTCTTTAACAGCATATCCGCCATTCCGCTTCCCATGGCCCCAAGTCCCCAAATGATTACTTTTACATTTTCCATAATCTTTCTCCTTTTCTTTTCCATATGATTCTACTTTAGATTTTTAAAATGCTAACCTTACTGGAAGGTTGTTTTCGTTGTACTATTATTATGAGCAATTTTCATGCCAAGTCGTTCCAAAAGAAGAAACAGCCTCCTATCAGGCTGTTTCACTACAAATATATTCTTTTTTCATGTATTTATGTCTTTTATCTGATTTTTAGCTTAGATTTATGCAAGAGTTCCTCTGATTGGTGCAAATATTTTTGCTATTTCGCGCAAACAATTTTGCTTTTATTTTTTTTTATAATGAGTTTATTTTTCAGGTTTATTTTTCAGAGTTGCTTTTTTAGCTTGTGCTGAAGTGTCTGCCGTTTTATTTTAAGCATTTCTGCAGCTTTTGTAATGTTTCCATTACTTGTAAGCATCGCCTCTTTAATCAAATTTCTTTCAATGTTTTCAAGCAGAGAATCCAGTCCATCCTCTAATTTAATATCATCCAAAAGTTTTTTCCCACTGCCTCTTGTATTTATATTATTTATTTTAATGAGTCCCTCCGTTAAAACATGTTCCTTCTCAACCAGAGAAACAGCTGAAATGATTATATTTTCCAGCTCTCTTACATTTCCTGGGAAATCATGAGTCATTAATAAATGTAAAGCTGCCTCAGACATCATCCAAACTTCTTTTCCTAGTTTTTCATTATGTTTTCGAATGAATTCATTGACTAAAACTGGGATATCCTCTTTTCTGTCTCTCAGTGGCGGAATATTCAAGTTAATGATATTCAGTCTGTAATATAGGTCTTTTCGCAATCTTCCTTTTTCGATTAGTTCTCGTGGTTCCTCATTTACAGTAGCTATGATCCTTACATCAATGGGGATATCTTTTGACCCGCCGATTCTTCTGATGCAATCTTCCTGAAGCACTCTCAGTAGTTTTCCCTGCAGCTCGAAAGGCATGGCATTGATTTCATCCAGCAATAAAGTGCCCCCACTTGCCTGTTCAAAAAGACCCTGCCTGTCCAATGCACCAGTAAATCCTCCCTTTACCGTTCCAAAAAGCATACTCTCCAAAAGCGTTTCCGGTATTGCGGCACAATTTTGAGCAAAAAACATTTTATCTTTTCTGTCGCTTTCAAAATGAATGCTCTGTGCCAAAATTTCCTTCCCTGTCCCGGTTTCTCCATAGATAAAAACAGAGGAAGAACTTTTCGCCGCCATTTTGGCGGTTTCAATTATTTCTTTAAACCCTTCATTTTTACAAATAAGATCAGAAAACTTGTATCTCTTTATTTTTAATTCTTTAATCACTTTTGGCTCTGTTTTTTCTTTATGCATGTCAAGTATTTCATTTGAAAGGTTTTCAATATCAGTAATATCTTTAGACATTTCAATTGCTGCAATGACTTTTCCTGCTTGATCAAGTACGGGAACCGTAGTATTGATTGTTGTCACTTCTTTCCCATAATTATTTAAATAAGTTTGCCTTTTATTCATTGTTGTAATATTTTTATACAAGGCTCTTGACAACGTACTTTCTTCTATTGGAATATGTGCGAAAACCTTTCTGAAGGATTTTCCAACCACATCTTCCCTAGGCGTTTTTTCCAATACAGCC
>JBBRXC010000020.1:0-18418 GCA_038248745.1 Peptostreptococcales bacterium
AGGTTGAGGAACTGTTCATGAATGTGTATCATATGAAACAGTTCTTATCTGGGAGAACCTTCTGGGCTGGCGGGACCGACGCAAGCCTTCGGTATCCAATGAGTAATTACAATTGTGCAGGGCAGGTCATAGACGACTTTGCATCATTTGATGAACTTTTTTATCTATTGATGGTGGGTGCAGGTGTAGGAATAAGAGTCACGTTTGATGATGTACTAAAGCTTCCAGCCATTAGGAATGACATAAATATTATCCATATGGCTTATGAGCCTGTGCAAAAGGAAGAGAGAGATGATTTAACAACCCCTGATTTCACAAAGAAAAAAAATATTGTTGAAATTATTGTTGGAGATAGTAAAGAAGGTTGGCAGGATTCTCTATCTTATTTCTTTAAACTTCATTATGCAAAAAAGTACAGAGATATTGACACCATCTATATTAATTACAATAATGTCAGACCAAAAGGAGAAAAATTAAAGGTATTTGGCGGAACCGCTAGTGGACATGAAAGCCTGAAGAATATGTTTACAAAGATCAAAGAGGTATTTGACAGATGCGAAGAGTCAACCTACAAACTTAAACCGATTGACTGTATGGACATCGCTAATATTATTGGAGAAAATGTTGTTTCCGGAGGCGTGAGACGTACCGCCGAGATGGTGCTTATCGATGCAAAAGATGAAGAGGCCATGGGAGCGAAGTCAAATCTTTATGTGAAAACAGAAAAAGGGGACTGGATTATTGACCCGGAAATTGCACACAGGCAAATCAGCAATAATTCTATCTATTTCAAGGAAAAACCAGCAAGGGAAGAAATTCGCTGGATGTTGGAAGCCATGAGAAATTCCGGTGAACCAGGTTTTGTCAATCAAGAAGCAGCCGCTAAGCGAAGAGAAAATTTCAATGTGGTCAATCCATGCGGCGAAATACTTCTTGACTCAAATGGGCTTTGTAACCTGACAACGGTAAATATCATGAAGTTTGTAACAGAGGAAGGAATCTTGGATATGGATGCCCTTCATAGAGCCATGTGGCTTTCTGCAAGAGCAGGATTAAGAATGACATGCTTAGATCTTGAACTTGAACGGTGGGATCTTGTGCAAAAAAGAGACCGCCTTATCGGATGCTCCATCACTGGGTGGCAGGATGCCATGAATGCAGTTGGATACGGGCTTGATGAACAGGCGAAGCTGCTTAGAACATTACGAGAAGCTGTCCATTCTGCAGGAAAAGGCTATGCCAAAGAACTCGGTATCAATGAGCCTTTGCTGATGACGACGGTTAAACCGGAAGGAACCTTGTCACAGTTGCCAACGGTAAGCTCTGGCGTTCATTTCTCCCATGCACCTTATTATGTGAGAAGAGTGAGAATCTCTGCAGATGATCCATTGGCCAAGGTGGTACTGAAACTTGAATGGCCAGTGTACCCGGAAGTGAATCAAACCTGGGATAATGCAAAAACGTATGTGGTGGAATTCCCAGTAAAGGCGCCCGAGGGAACAACAAAAGGGGATGTGAGTGCCCTTGAACAACTGGAAATCTATAAAATGTTTATGACAAATTATGTGGATCACAACTGCTCCATCACTGTACATGTTCGGGAAAATGAGTGGGAGGCCGTTGAAGAATGGCTTTGGAATAACTGGGACGATTGCATTGCTCTTTCCTTTTTACCTTTTGATGACAGCTTCTATGAAATGCTTCCTTATGAAGCAATTTCAAAAGAGGAGTATGAAAAAAGAATGGTGGAAATGAAACCATTTATACCATCCCTGTTAAAACAGTTCGAACTTGGAGAAGATGATCGTGAACTGGATGCGGAATGTAGTAATGGGGCATGCCCGGTAAGATAAGTTGAAGAGAACCTTTATAAAAAATAAAGCCGCCTATTTGGCGGCTTTTCGCTTTATTCAATACCGATTAAAATATCATTGCCTTCCACTTTAACCGGGTAGGTGGTAGTATCTTTTGCATTTACGCCAATAAAGAGAATTTTTCCTTGATCTAGCACCTTTCCTGACCTTACATCAAATTTGGTGTGATGCCTTGGACAAATGATTTCGCTTCCTTCCAGATTCCCTTCGTATAGAGAACCACCCATATGGGTACATTTGTTGTCTATGGCGTAGTAATTGTTATCTATTTTTGTCACAAGTAACTCTTTGTCTCCCAAATGAACCAGTATTTTATTTTCTGTAGACATGCTAGTTGTTTCAGCAACTTTAAAAAATTCCATACAAACCATCCTTTCCTATCAAAAATATTTTTTTGCAATAGTGGGTATATATTCATACATCTAAGAATAATTCTATTATAACATATAATATAATAAATAAGGAGGAGTATGAAATGAAAGTAAAATCTTTGCTCGGAATATGTATGGCGGTTCTTTTGATTCCGGCCGCTATTACAGGTTGCGCTGAAAAAGAGTTTAGCTATAGTGATGGCATTGATAAAAATGGCTTCTACGAAAAGATAGACGCCCTTGATTATGTAGAAGTAGGTGATTATAAGGGAATCTCTATTCCGAAAGAAGCTTATGTGGCTTCAGATGAAGCTATTCAAACACAAATTCAAGCAATTATGGCAAACTTCATGAAGGATGGGGTTACCCCTGAACTCACTGATGAATTCGTTGCAGAATATTTGTTTCTGGATTATGGATACAGAACCATCGGAGATATGAAAGCGGGAATAAGGAGCAGCATAGAAAGTTCAGCATTGTTTGACTATATGCGGAAATATCTGGTTGAAAATATAACGGTTAAATCTGTTCCGGACAGCCTTGTCGAATATCAGAAAAACACATTAATCAAAGCGTATCAGGATTCTGCAGATTTTTACAAAATGGAACTGGATGATTTTATTAGAGTTTATGTACGTGTTTCAGGTATTGACAGATTGATTGAAAAAAACCTTGAAGAAATCAATAACAATGCCAAGTTCTCTCTCGTCATTCAAGGGGTTGCTGAAGATGCCGGCATTTCTGCAACGGATGAGGCTGTGGCGGCTTATGTTAAAAAACATTTGGAAGAACAGAATTACAGGGAATACGTGGATACCTATGGGTTACCGTATCTTAGATATATTACCCTTCAACAGGCAGTTATGGATTACCTAGTGGAAAACGCAGACCTGACAAAATAAGAAAGGAAGCAATGATGATGAATGCACAGATAAATTTCGAGGGTAAAGTTTGCTTGATTACGGGAGCTGGCAGCGATACGGGAATAGGATTTTCAACAGCACAAATTATAGGCAAGCTTGGAGGAAAAGTAATAATTACTGCCACCTCTGAACGAATTCATCAGCGGGTGAAGGAATTAGAATCGTTGGGCATTGAAGCAAAGGGATATATTGCTGATCTGATGGACCGCAATCAGGTAAAAAATTTAATTGATTCCATTATTAAAGAGCATAAAAAAATTGATATTCTCATCAATAATGCAGGAATGACACAAGTCGGTTCAGAAGAGATTTTTGCTAGCTTTGCAGATATGGAGGATGAGGATTGGGATGTTACCATAAATAGAAATTTAACAATATGTTATAACGTCACACATGCGGTAATAAAACATATGATTGCTAACAAATATGGGAGAATTGTCAATGTTTCATCAGTCACCGGTCCAGTCGTCAGCAATCCGGGTGAGTCTGGATACAGTGCAGCAAAGGCTGCCATCGTTGGGATGAGCCGTTCAATCGCCATAGAAGTGGCAAAAGACAATATTGTGATTAATAATGTTCTTCCTGGGTGGATTGCTACAGGTTCGCAAACAGAGCCGGAAGCTGCAGCTTCATTGAATACACCAATAGGAAGAGGTGCCAGACCTGAAGAGGTTGGACATATGATCGTATTTCTTGCCTCAGAGCAGGCGTCTTATATCACAGGACAAAGTTTTATCGTTGATGGCGGCAATACATTGCAAGAATATAAGGGGCCGAGTGAGTTGTATTATTAAAAATCCTATAATAGGAGTATTCTTAAAGCCGAAGAATCAGCTATTTTGGACATTAAAAGACTTGAAATGGATGGATATTATAACAATAAAATTTCAGTTATTGCAAAAATGAGAGATGAAAGAAAAAATAAAGGTTAAATAAATAAAACTTTTATTAAGATTATTATGCGTATAATTAGTTGACATATAGTATTAATAAGTATATAGTAGAATTATATTAAAGGATCCAGAAATAGGATTATACTAATTAATTATATTAAAAGGATAATATTTAAGAAAGAAGGGCTCTAAAATGACAAGTTTAAAAAATAAAGTAGTGAATGCAAAAGATAAGGTCGTTGGTGAAGTGAAAGAATCGGTTGGAAAAGCTACAGGCAATGAAGAGTTGGAATTAAAAGGTAAAATTCAGTCTGCAAAATCGGATATAAAGGAAAAAGCTTACGACACCGGTGACAAAGCAAAAAAAATAAAGAAAGACGTCATAGCAGAAATAAATAACATGGCGGACGAAAACAAGGGAAGCAACAAGAAATAGTGAATAAGAAATCCCAATTATGAGTAAATTGGGATTTCGTTAATTCGAATCTATAATGAACAATTATAATAAGGGGGATTTATATGGGTATTTTATCTTGGATTGTATTGGGTGCACTGGCAGGATGGGTTGCTAGTATGATTATGGGAAAGAACGGCTCAATGGGGGCAATTGCTAATATAGCGGTTGGTATTATTGGTGCATTTATTGGCGGTTTTGTGATGAGTCTAGGAAATGGCTATGGAGTAACAGGTTTTAATTTTACAAGTTTCTTAATCGCGTTGTTAGGAGCAGTTATACTGCTTGCGATTGTTAACTTGTTTTCCAAAGGGAAAGTAAGATAACCTGAATAGTTTTAGTAAACTCAGAAACGCGGAGTTCGCGCATTAAAAGTTAAGGAGGAATTGACGATGGCAGGTAAATTTGTAATAGGCAAAATAGACGAAAAGTTTAGGTTTGATCTAAAGGCTGCAAATGGAGAAATTATTTTAAGTTCGCAACCTTACGTATCTCTTGCATCATGTAAAAAAGGGATTGAAAGTATAAGGACAAATGCTTCTATTGCTCCGATCGAAGACCAAACTATTGATGGATTTACAACAGAGAAAAATCCTAAATTTGAAATATACGAATATAGAAATGGCGATTACCGTTTTAGGTTAAATGCGAAAAATGGAGAGCTTATTGGTACCGGTGACAGATATAAATCCAAAGCTGCATGCCAAAAAGGTATAGAGTCAATAAAGAAAAATTCAGTAGAAGCAATAATAGTTGAAGAAATAAACTAGTGTAGGCCATTTACAAATAAGCAGCCTTCGGCAGAATCGCCGAAGGCTGCTTATTTGGTTGATGAGCTTCTGTAGCGGGTTCTACTAAAGTCCTGACTCAATATGTTGATTGTTATTTTGCAAGCTGACTGTTATAATTTATTTAAGAAAATGGTTGCCTTACAGGCGAGACGAATAAAGAGGACGAATGATATGAAGCAAAACAACTCATATGATATTATCATCATTGGCGCAGGGATTGTAGGCACCAGCATAGCGCGGGAACTGTCAAAATTTCAACTAAAAGTATTGATTTTAGAAAAAGAATCGGATGTCTCCATGGGGGCAACAAAAGCCAATAGCGGCATTGTCCACGGGGGCTATGCTGAGGAACATGGAAAATTGAAAGGGAGGTTGGCTTACAAAGGAAGAAGTCAATTTAAACAATTAAATGAAGAATTAAATTTTGGATTTAGAGAAACGGGTTCATTGGTTGTGATCACGGATGACAATAAAGAACCTTTAGAATCTTTATACCAAAATGGCATGAAGAATGGATTGCCTGATTTGTCAATTATAGATGCGGACGAAATAAGAAGGCTCGAACCGAAATTGAGCAAAGACATAAAATGGGCCCTGTACTGTCAAGGGGCAGGCGTGTGTTCTCCCTACGAGATGGCAATCGCCATGGCAGAAAATGCCATAAAAAATGGGGTGGACTTAAAATTAGAAAATGAAGTTCAGTCCATTGAAAAGAAGGGGTCGGAATTTACACTAAAAACAGACAAAGAGGTATTCTATTCAAATTATGTAGTAAATGCTGCAGGAGTGTATGCGGATCAAATAGCCAAGATGATTGGGGTAAAAGATGTTGAGATTTTACCTAGAAGTGGAGAATATCTGATTTTTACTAGAGGAACAGGAGAAACGCTGAATTCAGTTATTTTTCAAAAACCAACTAAAAAAGGAAAGGGTGTACTTATTACTTCTACCTATTACGGAAATCTTCTAATTGGCCCAGATTCAGACGATGAAAGTAATCGGGAGGACACATCCACGCATTTAGAAAGAATTGGGGCAATCTATCACAGCGCAAAAGCCATTTATAATGACATGAACCCTAAGCAATTTTTGAAAAGCTTTGCTGGTATAAGAGCAAGGAGCGCCACGGATGATTTTATTATCCAAGAAACCTCTGTGAAAGGGTTTATAAATGTGGCAGGCATACAATCCCCGGGGATCACCGCTTCCCCAGCCATTGCTGAAATGGTCAGGGAAATATTACAAGTCGCGGGCTTGGTTTTAGAGCCGAATCCTAATTTTGACCCGTACCGAAAACCTATTATAACGAATAAACCGTTGAAGCCACTTATGGAAATACAAGATAAAATTGATTTGCCCTTAGGCGCCGAAAAGAGAATAGTCTGTCGGTGTGAGCAAGTAACAGAAGAGGAAATCGTTGATGCATTGCACCGTGAAATTCATATAAAAACCATAGACGGCATAAAGAGAAGAACTAGAACCACAATGGGCTGGTGCCAAGGAGAGTTTTGCAGACCTAGAATTCTTGAAGTGGTGAAGAGGGAGTATGGAGAAGATATGGAAGCCTCTTCGGACGTGGAAAAGAAAGGTGTAAATAGGGTGGAGAAATCAGAATTCTTGGATTATCTTAAACAAGAATCCAGGAGAACACGTTAGCATTTCTAAAAGTGGGTATATATAATGCACATAAATGCTCAGCAAAGCATGTTGGGAGGCGCAAGGCATTCTGAAATCACTGGATTGAAAGGGGAACAACGCTAAATGAATGAATCTGGAAATGTTGTATCAGTCTGGGGCAGTGTTATAGATGTTCAATTTGAAAACCATCTACCAGCTATTTATTCATTGCTGCGTACTGGAAAAAATAAAGAAATATTAATTGAGGTTCTTGTTCAATTAGATAAGAAGAGTGTTCGTGGAATAGCACTGACCCCAACGCAAGGCTTGTTCAGAGGCCAAGTGGTTGAGGATACGGGAAGCCCATTGAAAGCACCTGTTGGAAGGGAAATCCTTTCACGTATGTTTGATGTTTCGGGGAACGCCATAGATCGTCAACCAAATCCCGTCAATGTAAAGTGGCGTTCGATTCATCAGGAACCCCCATCTTTGGCTAGACATTCCACCCATACAGATGTATTTGAGACTGGCATCAAGGTGATTGATATTCTCCTTCCTTTGGAGCGGGGAGGAAAAGCTGGACTCTTTGGTGGTGCTGGCGTTGGAAAAACAGTATTACTGACAGAGATGATACACAATATGACCGGACATCAGGAGGGTGTCAGCATTTTTTGTGGTATAGGTGAACGGTGTCGTGAGGCAGAAGAATTGTACCGTGAAATGAAGGAAGCAGACGTCTTAAAAAATATGACCATGGTTTTTGGGCAGATGAACGAACCACCGGGTAGTCGTTTCCGCGTGGGTCATGCTGCATTGACGATGGCCGAGTATTTTAGAGATGACGAGAGCACCGACGTTCTGCTGCTGATAGATAATATTTTTCGCTTTATACAGGCAGGGGCTGAAGTATCTGCTATGATGGGGCAAATGCCTTCGCGATTGGGATATCAATCCACTTTAGGGACGGAACTATCTCAATTGGAAGAGCGGATTGCGAATACAGATAAGGCGGCAATCACTTCCATTCAGGCAGTTTATGTTCCTGCGGATGACTTCACGGACCCTGCAGCGGTGCACACTTTTTCTCATCTTTCTGCATCGATTGTACTCTCACGAAAACGGGCAGGGGAAGGCCTTTACCCCGCAATTGATCCTCTTCTTTCCAATTCAAAAATGGCTACACCCGGCAAGATTAGCGATCGCCATTATTCTCTTGCGCAGGAAATTCGACGGACGCTGGCGCAATACGCTGAATTAAAGGATGTTATAGCCATGCTCGGGCTAGAGCAATTATCCCAGGTGGATCGCAACGTGGTTGCAAGAGCACGTCGCTTAGAACGTTTTCTAACCCAACCTTTCTCAGTAACGGAACAATTCAGCGGCATCAAAGGAAAATTTGTAAGCCTAAAGGATGGACTAGACGGTTGTGAAAGAATATTGAATGACGAATTCAAGGATTATCCAGAGAACGCCCTTTATATGATTGGCAATATTGATGAAGCTAAATTGGGAGACAAACAATGAAAGCAACGTCGATGACGCTTAAAATTTTGCTGCCATATAAAATATTTGCGATAAAAACCGGGGTGACACGAATTGTGGCAGAAACCCCTAATGGTTCTTTTGGCATTTTGCCCCAACGTTTAGATTGCGTTGCGGCGCTTGAACCTGGCATTTTGACCTACGAAAATGACACTGAGGGAGAAGCCTTTGTTGCAGTGGATAGTGGTGTCATCATAAAGACAGGAGATCAAGTACTGGTGTCCGTACGTAACGCTAGCGGAGGTGTATCACTTGAATTGCTCCAAGATGCTGTGGAACGAGAATTTATGGAGCATGATGAGAAGGAGGAAAAACGCCGAGATGGTTTGAAGGCAATGGAAAGCAGTTTTATCAATAAATTGATGAGGTATAATCATGGAAAATAATCCAGAAAAAACTAAATCAAAAGCGCAAAAGGAGTATAGCCAGCATATTAAGGACAAAGCCGCCCTCAAAATGAATGCAAAAAAAGGAAGCCAAGAGACGGTTTGGTTTGGATTGGGAATGATGGGTATGATTGGCTGGTCCGTTGTTGTACCTACGTTTCTAGGGATTGCCCTCGGTAGATGGATGGATATTAATTTTAATGGAAATCTCTCCTGGACGTTAATGATGCTTGCCATAGGGCTGACTTTAGGTTGTTTAAACGCATGGCATTGGATAAAAAAAGAAGATAAGGCAATGCATGAAACCAAAAACGTGGACGCAGGGAAGGACAGCAAGAAGGAGGAACATACGGATGAATAATCTTGTCATGATACTCCAAGCAGGAATTATTGGCCTTGTGTGCGGTACTTTTTATTTCGGAGGATTATATTGGACCGTGGAAAAAGGGCTTTCATCGAAAAGGCCGGTATTACTTTTTTTGGGTAGTTTTCTCCTTCGTTCAGGTGCTGTGTTAGCTGCTTTTTATTTTACCATGGATGGGCAAGCAATTCGAGCGCTGATATCGTTAGCTGGATTTGTTATTGCTAGAGTCATCATTAATAGGATTATTCGCCGACACGGGACTATTTCTATTGTCAATGAAAGGGGGGAAGCTAGCAATGAACATATCACCTGATCAGAATGTCTTCTGGAAATATGGATTTGTGGAAATAAATTCTACAATAGTTACAACATGGGCTTTAATGTTTTTCTTGGTTTTAGTGTCTATATTGATCACTCGCAAACTGAATTTGGGCATGGAGCGCACAAGGTTGCAAAATGTGCTGGAAATAATTGTTACGGCAATCCTTAAACAACTAAGGGAGGTTGGACTTAAAGATCCACATAAATATATTGGATTTCTTGGGACACTGTTTTTATTTGTGGCTATCGCCAGTGTATGTACGATCCTTCCAGGATATGAGTCTCCAACCTCATCACTTTCAACCACTGCAGCCTTAGCGATATGTGTGTTTATAGCGGTGCCTATTTATGGCATCGGCGCAAAAGGATTTCGTGGATACCTGAAATCATACATTGAGCCCACGGCTATCATGTTGCCTTTTAATATTATCGGCGAATTTTCTCGAACGCTGGCTATGGCCGTTCGTCTTTTTGGTAATATGATGAGCGGTACAATGATTGTTGGCATTTTGCTGACCATTGTTCCGTTGATATTTCCAATATTCATGATTATTCTTGGATTGTTGACGGGAATGGTGCAGGCATATATTTTCAGTTTACTGGCTACTGTATATATCGCCGCGGCTGTCCAAAGCAAGGATACTATTACCGATAACAAGAACAATAATAATATTAACATTAACAGGGAAGCTTAATTGAAGCTAAAAGGAGGAATTATGGACACATTAACATTGGTTGCAGCAGTAATGGTGGCATCGATTGTCACAGCAGGACTGACAATAGGCATAGGCAGCCTTGGGTCTGCATTGAGCGAGGGAAAAGCAGTCTCTGCATCCATGAGCGCTCTTGCGCAGCAGCCGGATGCTTCTCCTACTATAACAAGAACATTATATATTGGTCTTGCCATGATCGAGTCCACGGCTATTTATTGCTTTGTTATTTCGATTATACTGATATTTGCAAATCCATTCTGGACATATATTATCAACTTAAAGTAGGAGGTATAGCATGCTGATCAGCTGGTTTACGGTCATATCGCAGATAGTGAATTTTTTAATTCTGGTATGGTTGCTGAAACGTTTTTTATATAAACCCATTCTGAATGCCATTGATGCCAGGGAAAAGCTTATCGCCGATAAGCTTGAAGCGGCAGAGGCCGACATGAATGCAGCTCAGAAAGAGCGAAAAGAATTTAATGATAAAAACGAGGAGTTTGAAGTGCAACGAGGAGCACTTCTACGAAAAGCGGAGGAAGAGGCAAATCAATTGCGTCTAGAACTACTAGATACTGCCAGAAAAGACTCGGAGGAACTTCAGCAAAGATGGAATAAAACATTACTCGATAATGAAAAAATTCTAAATAATGAAGTGAAACTTAGGACACAGCAGGAAATATTCGCCATCGTCCAAAAGATGCTAGCAGATTTATCAGGAACTACTCTTGAAGAAAATATTATTGATGTATTTGTGCGTAAAGTTGCCGATTTGAGTCAAGAAGATAAGGCACAAATCGTTTTAGCGTTTAAGGCAAACCCAGAAGAAACCCTTATTCGAAGCATGTTTGAGGTTTCATCTGATCAAAAGGCATTGATTAAAATGAAAATCAAAGAGGAACTTGGGATTGATTCAGCAGTACGGTTTGAAGCTGGTCCTGAGTTGATCAGCGGAATTGAAATCATCATCAATGATCGAAAAATAAGCTGGAATATTTCGGATTACCTGACATCACTTGAAGAAAACATGAAGGAATTTCTTGATAAAGGAGACTTTCAATGATATCCAATAACCCTACAACTATGGTCGAAAATACATTATCTGAAATGAAAGTGGCGCGTGAAGCTTTTTCCATGCAAATTAAAACAAAGGAAATTGGAATCGTCACCAAGATTTCTATGGGCATAGCACTTGTGTCCGGACTGCCAGGCGTAGGTCTGGAAGAACTCGTCATTTTCCCGGAAGGGGTATTTGGCATTGTGTTTTATCTTGATGAAAAAGAAGTTGGTGTTGTTTTGCTAGGAGAATTCCAAAACTTGAATGTTGGGGACAAGGTTACGCGCAGCGGCAGAGTTTTAGATGTTGGCGTCAGTGAAGCCCTATTGGGCCGCGTGGTTGATCCGCTTGGGAGCCCTTTAGATGGGAAGAACTCTGTACAGGTGGATGAACGTTGGCCAATTGAGCGGCCGGCCCCTCATATCATGGACAGGGCTCCCGTTGCCGAGCCTCTTCAGACAGGAATTAAAGTTATCGATGCACTTATACCAATCGGACGAGGCCAACGAGAACTAATCATTGGCGACCGACAGACTGGAAAAACAGCAATAGCCGTAGATGCAATTCTGAATCAGCAGAATACAGGTGTTCTATGCATATATTGCGCAATTGGACAACGAGCTTCATCCATTGCAAAAACTATAGCGATTCTAAAGGAAAATAATGCGATGAGATATACGGTCGTTGTTGTAGCAGAGGGAAACGATCCCCCAGGACTGTCCTATATTGCGCCCTATGCGGCGACCAGTATTGGCGAATATTTCATGCATAAGGGTCACGATGTATTAATCGTTTATGATGATCTTTCTCATCATGCTCGTTCATATCGTGAGATTTCTCTCCTGCTTCGGCGGCCACCAGGTAGGGAGGCATTTCCGGGAGATATTTTTTATATTCACTCTAGACTTTTAGAACGCTCAACGCGTCTAGGACCAGAATTGGGAGGAGGTTCTCTGACAGCCTTGCCGATCATTGAAACGGAAGATCAAAATATTGCGGCATATATTCCAACAAATTTAATTTCCATAACCGATGGGCAAATATATCTTTCCCCATCCAATTTTGAGCTTGGAATCCTTCCGGCTGTCGATGTTGGAAACTCGGTTTCCCGTGTTGGCGGTAAAGTTCAGCTCCCAAATTATCAAGCTATTGCCGGTGATTTAAAGCTGTCTTATGCTCAGTTCGAGGAACTGGAAACATTTTTGCGTTTTGGTACAAGGATGGATGAAAGTACAAGGAAAATTATTGAGCATGGAAAACGAATACGTGCCTGTTTGATGCAATCCGAATTTGTCACAGTATCGGTACCCGAGCAAATTATTATTCTGTTTGTACTGGTTTCTGGTTTGTTTGATCAAGTTCCTATTGAGAAGATGCCTGCGGCAGAAGCAGCGATTAAAGATACAACGAAAAGATTGTCCCCAGAAATTCTGGCCACCTTGAATTCAACAACGCTTTTCAGCACTGAGGAAAAAGAGGCAATCCTGTCCCAGGCCCGAAATGCTCTGAGCATTTACAAGGGTTGATTCTAGCAATTTTGCTGAATGACAAAGAATTTTAACAAAGAAGGTTATTCCATGAGTGAATCAAATGAAACAATGCGCCGAAAAATAAAAGGTGCTAACAGCATCAAGTCCGTTGTGCGTACGATGAAGGCCGTAGCGGGTTCAAACATACAGGAATATGAAAATGCCGTCAGTGCATTAGAGGAATATTTCTATACAACAAAGATGAGTCTCGTTGCCTATTTTAAAGGGCACAAATCGGACATCAATCCGTTGTACCTGCTAAGCAATCATGGGGACGTCAAAAAGATTGGCGCTATCATTTTTGGTGCGGAGCAGGGGTTAGTAGGTCAATTTAACGATGTGATAGTAGAATATGCCCTCAAAGAACTGGCGCCATTCAAGGAAAAACTTGAAATTTGGACCGTCGGCCAAGGTGTTTATGAGAGTGTCATTGAAGCTGGGTTTATAGTTTCTGGACAGTATAACGTTCCCAACTCTATTGGTGGGATAACACCTCTAGTAGGGGATATTCTACTGGATAGTGAAGGGCGACTGAAACGGAATGAAATTTCGGAATTGCATATTTTTTATAACAGGAATACACAGGAACTGATTTATGAGTCAGTTCATAAACGGTTATTGCCTTTGGATGAAATATGGATGAGTAAATTTACTGATTCGTCCTGGCCGACAGTTTCTCCGCCTGAAGTCATTGGGGAGCCCAGAATTACCTTGTTTTCATTCATCCATGAATATCTTTTTGTGGAAGTATTTCGCGCTTGCGCTGAATCTCTTGCTGCAGAAAATTCCAGTCGACTGGCAACCGCACAGCGTGCGGATGAAAATATTGGTGAATTACTTGAAACGCTAAACAGAAGCTATCAAGAATTGCGTCAAAATACCATTGATGAAGAAATGTTTGATATCATCTCGAGCTTTGAAACAATGTCAAAAAATAAATAGCATGCAAAAGGAAAGGATATGGCAGTAGCCCAAACCCTTTCCTTTTTACTGATTTTAGTGATCAACATTTTCCGATTCAAATTGTATGATAATGTCGTGAATTACACCTTGATCCAGCATATTATGCCCTAGTTTCTTTAGAAATATTGCGCTAGAATTTGGAATCAACTTTGCGATTTCAATGATATGGCTTTTATGAATTACATCAAATTGACTTGAGATAATCAAGACCCTTGCCTTTACATCAGGAACGCAGTTCCTTAAAAGGACACTATTATGAGCCATTAAAGATATTTTGTCATATAGATGAAGAAATAACAAATTACTTCGTAAGGGCTTTAATATTAGTTTTAACAATGCAATAGCGACTTTCATTGGTGTTTTTAGTCCTTGAATTTCTAAGTTGGGACTTATTAAAACAAGTGATTTCACTTGATTTCTTAGCACTGCAGCTGTATATAATGCAATGTTAGCGCCATCACTAAACCCAACAATGCTAAACTGATTTATCTCAAGTTGCCTGATAACATCTTCGATATCTTTCCCTAATACATCAAAAGTGAGATGGAAATCACCGTAACCTGATTTCCCATGTCCTCGCGTATCAATTTGAATGAGCATGTAACCTTCAGGAAAGCTATGTACTAATCTATCATAGGATTTTAAATCTTGAAAACCACCATGAAGTAAGACAATCGGTTTACCATTGCCTGATACTTCAACATTTATTGGTGTGTCATCACGGCTTTTTAGTATCATCTCATTTCCTTCCTTTTGGTATCAATAAAGAATTTTATGAGTTCTAAAACGTTATAGGGCATTTGGGATCTAATGATAGCGGAAGCAAATGGGATTGAAAAAGGCTTTGGCTTAAAAGCATAAAACCTACTTTCCCAAGATGTTGGCGCAAATTTTTCCTTGGCGTGATGCAGCGACTTAAAGTCATATAGTTGTGTCATATGGTCATATAGATATGTAAAAACCTTTTCATTAACGGAGGGATTATCATTCGAACTTACATTATATAAGGGAGACAGTCCCATTGTGCATTCGGTATACCCTTCTTCTTTGAATTTCATAAAGGCCTCATATATGATCATCTCAATTGCGCCTGCTTTTCCATTGGGATCTCTTCTGGTAATTTCTGCAATGTATCCTTTCAGGTATGGATTAAACACAACATATGCATTCACTTTATCTTCCGAATCAATAGCACAAAAGTATCTTCTGTTATAAGGGGCATCAAAATTATTCTTGCCTAGCATAAAAATAAGTTCAGGGGAACCTTTTGCCATTAACCAATTTTTTGAAATCTGTTCCATTTGTTTAATATATATCTGGCTTTCTTCTTTTGCCATATCTATCTCTTTCACATAAAGCCCATCTTTCACGGCATGATTAATAGCAGCTCTTACTTTGGCTACAGCCCCACCTTTCAAGCTATACTCTGACAGATTAAAGTTTGCATCCTCTCCACATTTTAAAAAGCCAAATCCAAAATTTTTATATATATGTATGTAATCATCAGTAATATTCATCAGTAAAAGATCTAAAGCGTTTTCCTCAGCAAATTGTGTTAGTTCATGCATAAACTCATTTGCATCACCTTCACTACATATAATATCTCCACATATAGCCATAACGTTCCCAACAATAGTATAGGAGCAAACACCTTCAACCTCTTTAGAAAAAAAATACAATTTGTCATTTTCTAAAGACAAGTAAGACATGGGATTGAATCCAAATTTTAAAACCAGGGATCTAACCTTTTCCACATTTGGATTTTCAGTAAATAGACGATTTAAGTTAGAGCCCATTAACAATGTAATCGCGCCAACAATAAATGCCCAAAAGATAAATAACACAGTATCATTAAAAATTTTAATCCCTAATGATGCTTGCATCGTGTTTGCTTGCCCATTTAACAAAATTACCTGAAAAATTCCATTTGTGCTGATATTTAAAGACTGATCCAATAATTGTATGCTAATTTGGTAATATCCAAAAATAACTAAAAAGGCGCTTCCTAAATAGAATATGGCTCTTAAAGAATGGTTTTTTAAAGGCATTCTCCTAAAGTGAGATTTGTTAAATACAAGTAACAATATCAAAGAAATATCTATAAAAACATAAAACGGTGTAAGTGTATGTATGTGAATTAAATGACCCATTATTGAAATTGTAGCTGCAAATATAGAAATGATCCAAGCAACATAACTTCGCTTTACCAAACCTGCGGCAATCACAATCATTAGAACGCCGGATACAATAGAAAATGCATGATGCAAAGTCAATTCACTCATGTTTAATGTTCTGTTGAGAATCTCTTCATCAAGATCAATATATCTGAAGGGCAATGAATACCAAATATTCCTTAGCCCGCTGAGAAAAACCAATGCAATTATAAATGGTATTAAAATTCGTTTCATTTGATCCCCTTCTTGGCGTATCAATTCTGCTAACACAATGTACCTTGTAATTATAACCATTATTTTACTAATTATAGCATAAAATAAAAATCAGGTAACTTAAAAACAGCCATTTAAATAATTGCCTGTGAAATTAGACAATTTATATACACTTGTTTAAATTTTAGACAATTGTACGCTTTTGTATATTTCAAGAATATCAGATCCCCAGTAGAATAAAAAATAAAGTGAAATTGAAACATAGAAAGGACAATGAGAATATGAAAAAAAGAGCAGTATATTTTGTGATGATAGGGATCTTGCTTATCGGAAATTTAACCCCAGTATTTGCCGAGTCAAGCACTTCAACTGGCAATCTTTCCCTGCAGGAAGCAACTCTTATTATGACAACAAAAGGAACGCGTGCCGAAACCGCTGATTTGAACCGAAAATCGGATATTGCCGTAGCAAATGGCTATTCTGAAAAAGCGAGCACCATCAAAAAAACATTAGATGGACTGGATCAGTTGTACCAGGCGGAGTCTTTATATGGCGATAACTTCACTATAGCGACGGGCTACACCAGTAGCATGGTTATGCAGTTGAGCTATGAAGCGCAGGTGGCCGGCGCTACTCAGAATAACAAAAAGATCCTAAATTTAAGAAGAAGTTTTGCACAAGAAAATCAACAGAACAATTACCAGGCAGACTTGAATAAAATTCAGGAGGATACCGTCATGATGTATGGTAATGTTCTTCTGGCACAAGATAACTACAAAATTGCAACAGACAACTTAATCGTTCAACAAAAAATCATGAAGACGATTAATGCAAAAAAAAGTGTTGGGCTGTTGTCTAAAAAAGATGTGTTACAGGCTCAAACGGCGGTGATGGACGCAGAAAAAGAAGTTAGAACTTCAAAAACCAAGATGGCGTATGCCCATATGAGTTTTAACTATTTGCTTGGATTTGGGGTACTGCAGCCAGTTACTTTTACAGACAAATTGGCGGAGACTACAACCGAAGGGATAGATGTTGAGCTGGCCATTGAAAGTGCAAGAAACAACAGAAATGAAATAAAAGGGGCAAACTTTGCAAAAGAAATTTATAAGATTTTGTTGAATGACGTGAGTGCCTATCCAAAATCTTCATCAACATATTTAACCGCACAGATCAATCTCTTGACTGCTGAAAAAACGGCGAAAGACGCGTGGGTCCAAATTGAAATTGACATTCGCAACAGAGCGGCAGAAGTGGAAGACAAAGAGGCGGCCCTAATAGCGGCTAAAGCGCTTCAAAACTATGCAGAAGAAGGCGTTCGGCTGATCACCCTCACAAACGAAGAAGGCCTTAGCACAGTGGATGAGCTTTTGAATGCACAAGTAAGCTACTATAAATCCAAGTTGAATGTTGCAAAGGCAATATCTGATTACAACATATCCTTAAAGGAGTTGAAGGATGCCCAAGGGGTTGGTACCATGAGAATACCACTTTAACAATTACTTTCGGGGTGCTTTGCTCGCCGCAAACCGCTCCAATGCCTGTGCGGCAGTTCCTGAAATAATTTGATCCAGTATGAATATAACTTCCTCTGGAGATTTCTTCATGCCACTCATGATCCAGTCTTCAAGAAGGGCGGCAAATGAAACACTATAAAAATGAGTGATGTATTGAAAATCGGTTTGATTAATATCGATGCCTTTTGATTTTTCATTTAAAAAAGAAGTACTGATAGCAAAGGCTTCTTTGTAGAAGTAGCGTTTAATAGAATCCCGGTTCACGGAATGAAGGATACACAAGGTAAGCAACTCGTTTTTTTGTATATACTTAAGCAGATAAATGCCGGCCTCCTGCCAGGAAAGGAAATTGTCATTCTCTTTCATAGCTGAGACAATTTCCTGATTTATTATCCACTCAAGAAGATCATAAATATCTTGAAAATGATAATAAAAAGTTTGACGGTTAAGACCGCAATTTTCAACAAGTTCTCGTATGCTAATTTTTGTGATAGGCTTAGAAGCCATGAGTGACTTGAGGGAATTGGCCATTGCAGTTTTTGTTAAATCTGTCTTTACAATATAAGGCATATTATGTCTCCTGAATCTGATTTGTAGAATTTTTACTATAGTCCTATTATGAAACATTTAAACAAATAGTACAAGTGTAAAAAATTGAACAGGTAGTGTGAAAAGAGAGAAAAGAGGTAAGAAAATGGGAATGGAAGGGAGCTACA
>JBBRXC010000021.1:0-18412 GCA_038248745.1 Peptostreptococcales bacterium
CTTCGGGTAATTCCTTTAGGGGGTCTAAACGAAATCGGAAAAAACATGACCGTCCTGGAATATAAAGACGAAATTTTAATTATAGACTGCGGTCTTTCTTTCCCTGATGATGAAATGTACGGAATAGACATTGTAATACCTGATTTTACCTATTTAATTAAAAATGCCGCTAAAATTAAAGGCATGATTATCACCCATGGACATGAGGATCATATTGGCGGGATTCCGTTTTTTTTAAAACATTTAAATGTACCAATTTATGGAACGAGACTTCCTTTAGGTTTGATTGGAAACAAACTGAAGGAGCATAAATTGACGGCTAATTTAAATGTTGTAAAAGCAGGCGATACTGTTAAATTAGGTTCTTTTAAAGTTGAAACAATCAGAACCACTCATTCGATTGTTGATTCCATCTGCTTATCCATAGAAACGCCAGTTGGTGTGATCTTCCATACTGGAGACTTTAAAATTGATTACACACCACTTGATGGAGAACCTATTGATTTCCACAGACTTGCTGAAATTGGCAATAAAGGTGTATTATTAATGCTGGCAGACAGTACAAATGCTATAAGACCAGGGTTTACACCTTCAGAAAAAACTGTTGGGAAAGCCCTTGAAAGTATTTTCCGTGACTCAAAAACAAGAATCATTGTTGCAACTTTTTCATCGAATGTTCACAGAGTTCAGAGAATCGTGGACAACGCGGTCATGTTTGACAGACGTGTAGCCATTTCAGGACGCAGCATGGTCAATGTAGTAAATTTGGCTATAGAATTAGGCTATTTAAAAATTCCAGCAGGCGTTCTGATCGATATCAATAAAATCAGAGGAATTCCGGATAAAAATATTGTCATAGTAACGACAGGTAGTCAAGGAGAACCAATGGCAGCGCTTTCCAGAATGGCTGCAGGCGATCATAAAGCGATTCAAATCAAAAAAGGAGATATGGTAATATTGTCTTCTAGCCCTATCCCAGGAAACGAAAAAACTGTTTCAAACATTGTTAACAGACTGTTTGAAAAAGGGGCGCAGGTAATATATTCTGATATTGCGGATATCCACGTATCAGGTCATGCTTGTGAAGAAGAGCTTAAGCTGATGCATGTCCTAATAAAGCCAAAGTTTTTTATGCCGGTTCATGGGGAATACAGACATTTGATGGCGCATGCAGCCATTGCGGAAAATCTGGGTAAAAACCCTAATGACATATTTATATTAAAGAATGGAAAAGTTTTAAACCTAACAGCAAACAGTGCCTCTATCATTGATGAAGATATTCCGTCAGAACCGGTTCTTGTTGATGGACTTGGCGTTGGAGATGTTGGAAATATAGTGTTAAGAGACAGAAAACTTCTTTCTGAATCCGGGTTAATCATTGTGGTTGCAGCCATTGACAGGGCCACAGGGGAAATATGCTCTGGACCAGATATCATTTCAAGAGGTTTTGTATATGTCAGAGAAAATGAAGACCTTATTGAAGAAGCCAGGGTAGTTGTTTGTAAGGCCTTAGACAATTGTGTTGATGGGAATATCCGAGAATGGAATGCACTGAAATCAGCAGTTAGGGATTCACTCAGAAGTTTTATCTATGTAAAAACCAAGAGAAGTCCAGTTATTTTACCAATATTTTTAGAAGTATAAAAACCGATAATGCAGTTGAATAATGAAAGGAATTAAGATAGTATGAATGTATATGATGCAGCACATAATTTGGCAAAAGCCATAAAGGAGTCAGAGGAATACAATCAGTATGAGGAAATCAAAACTTCGGTTTCTAATAATGATGACCTTGCTGGAATGTTAAATGATTTTCAGGCGAAACAATTTGAAATACAGGGAAAACAAATGATGGGAGAGGAAATTGGAGAAGAAATGATGGCACAAATCCAATCTCTTTATGGCATAATGATGCAAGACCCAACTGCAGCCCAATATCTTCAGGCGGAAATTAGATTTTCCCTCATGATGAATGATATCTATAAAATTTTAGGAGATGTGATTAGCCTTGGAAACAAACAACCAACAGAATAATTTAATAAAAACACCTGAACAGATTTTAAACATAATGAAGGCCTCTGCTATGGGAGATATGTGTTTTTCTCACATGCTTGGGTATATAAAAGCAGGAATGACAGAAATACAGGTAGCTAATGAAATTGAACGCGTTTTGCTTTCATTGGGTGCAGAGAGCTTAGCATTTACAACTATTTGTGTTTCAGGCGATCGAACTGCATTTCCTCATGGAGAACCTTCAGAAAAAGCCATAGAAGAAGGTGATTTCATTACAATGGATTTTGGTGCTGTCGTCAATGGGTATTGTGGAGATATGACTAGAACTGTCGCAATGGGCAAGGTGACTGGAGAGCAACGAAAAGTATACAATATAGTTTTAGCTGCTCAGCTGGCAGGTATTGATTCCATTAAAGCTGGGGTATCCTGTTTTGATGTGGATAAAGCATCCAGAGATATTATTGTTGAAGCTGGTTACGGGGAATACTTTATCCACGGAACCGGTCATGGCGTGGGAACTCAAGTTCATGAAGCACCAACACTAAACAGTAAAAGCGAAGAAATCTTGGAAGAATTTATGCCTGTAACAATAGAACCTGGCATCTATATGCCTGAAAAATTTGGTGTTAGAATTGAGGACTTGGCAATTGTCACTAAATTTGGTATAATTAATACCGTAAATTCCAGTAAAGATTTAATTATTCTTTAACCTGGTTCAACTCAAAATATAAGGATGGAGAGAGATTATGATATATGCAAGTGACTTTAGAAAAGGCATTACCTTTGACCTTAACGGTGAACCACATGTTGTTGTAGACTTCCAACATGTCAAACCAGGTAAAGGCGCAGCTTTTGTGAGAACAAAATACAAAAATATTCTTACTGGCGCGACAAGAGAAGAAGCCTTTAACCCGAATGATAAGTTCCCAAAGGCTCATATTGAAACAAAAACAATGCAATATTTGTATAATGATGGAGAACTTTATTATTTCATGGATTTGGAAAATTTTGAACAGGTACCTTTAATGCATGAACAAGTAGAAGATGCCATTAAATATTTAAGAGAAAATGACGAAGCTACTATTAAGTTTTATAAGGACACTGCCTTCCTTGTTGAAGCGGCTAACTTTGTCAATTTAATGGTTACAGAAACAGAGCCTGGCGTAAAAGGTGACACGGCAACAAATGTAACGAAGGTCGCTATTGTAGAAACGGGTGCAACTGTTCATGTTCCGATTTTTATTGAAGAAGGTGAAACCATCCAAATCGACACAAGAACAGGGGATTATTTAGGCAGATCAAAATAGTAAATAAAATAAATTGATGTTACTGGGGACGTGTTATGCGTCCCTTTTAGAAAAAGAGGGATAAAATGTCTGCGCGAAAAAAGGTAAAAAAACCAAATAAGATAATTAAAATTATTGTTGCTGTTATTTTTATTTTAATTATTGGAACAGTTGGATTTCAATTTGCCATGTCCAATGCGACGAAGGCTTATGATTCAACCAACAGTGAAAAGGCGATTATTACCGTTCCAATGGGATCTAGCACAGCTAAAATTGCTGCATTATTAGAAGAAAACGGAATAATAGGCAGTAGTGAAACTTTTAAACTAGTATCCAAAATCACTAGAAATGATGGAAAATACAAGGCAGGGACCTATGCCATTTCTCCATCAATGAATTTAAATGAAATAATGGTTAAATTGCAGTCAGGAATATCTGTTGGGAACATGATCACCATTCCAGAAGGATATTCCATCGATCAAGTTGCTAACCTTTTAGAAAAAGCCGGTTTAATTGACAAGGGGATATTCTTGGAAGAGTTGGAAAATGGTGATTTTAAGCAAAAATTTGTTGAGTTTTTACCACAGGGACCAAATAGATTAGAGGGATTTTTATTCCCAGAAACCTATGATATGCCAATAAATGCTTCGGAATTTGATATTATTAACATTATGCTGAATCAGTTTGATAAGCTATATACAACGGAAGATTATGCCAGAGCAAGTGAACTTGGTTTGAATATTTATGACATTATTACAATTGCATCAATGGTTGAACGAGAAGCGGCAGTCAACGAAGACAGGCCTAAAGTGGCCAGTGTTATTTATAACAGACTAAAAGAAAGTATGCCTCTTCAATTTTGCTCAACAGTGCAATACGTACTAGGCGATCCAAAAGCCAGGCTTTCCTATGAGGACACTCAAATTAATTCGGCATACAACACTTATATTAATGCAGGGCTCCCACCAGGGCCGATCTGTTCTCCAGGACTGGAATCCATAAAAGCAGCCCTTTATCCAGGAGAAACGAAGTATCTATATTTTGTCGTCGATCCAGCTGGAAATAGAACCCATCAATTTGCTGAAACTTATGAGGAATTTCTCAAGTACAAAAAAGAATATACAGATTCACTATAAAGGAAAGACATGAATATAATTAATGAAAAAGTTGTTGAATATTTAGATGAACGATATCAAGCATTAAGGCCTGAACTATATGTAATACGGAAATATGCCGAAGAAAATCATATTCCTGTTATTCTTAAAGATACAGAAACTTTAATAATTAGTCTTTTAAAGGTGAAGAAACCTAAACGAATACTAGAAATTGGAACAGCCATTGGTTATTCTGCCTCTTGTTTCGCAGAGGTATGCAGAACGGCTGAAATTGTCACCATAGAAAGTAATGTTGAATCAAAGAATACGGCAGTAAATAACATTGACATGTTAGGATATAAAAATCAAATTACTGTTTTGCTTGGAAATGCAACGGATGTTTTAGTAGAAATGGATGAAAATCAAAAATTTGATTTTGTTTTTATCGATGCAGGGAAAAGCCATTACAAGGATTTCTTTGATGAAGCATTAAAACATTGCTTACGGGATGCTGTCATAATCTCTGACAATGTTTTATTGGGGGCAAAGACTGTCTCTAACGAATATGACCCACGGGCAAAATTTAAAACCAATATTAAAAAAATGAGAGAATTCTTAGAATATATTACTAATTTAGAAAACATATACACCTCGGTGCTCCCCGTCGGAGACGGGCTGGCCATAAGTGTTTTAGGGGATATAAATGATTAAAATCGAGCTACTTGCTCCGGCTGGAGATCTGGAAAAGTTAATAACCTCTATAAATTACGGTGCAGATGCTGTCTATATTGGTGGCGAACTTTTCAGCCTAAGGGCAGGGGCTGGCAATTTTTCTATCAAAGAAATGACCGAAGGAGTAGAATATGCCCATTCAAAAAATAAAAAAGTCTATCTGGCTTTAAATATTTTTGCGCATAATGAGGATCTTTCAGTATTGGAGGCTTATTTAAAAAGTCTGAAAAACATACCAATTGATGCATTCATTGTATCTGATCCAGGTGTTATCATGTTGATAAAGTCAATTTTACCCAATGCTGAATTACATTTGAGCACACAGGCGAATACGACAAATTACATGACAGCAAATTTCTGGTATAATCAAGGCGTGAAAAGAATTGTCATTGCAAGAGAACTCACTTTTAAAGAAATACATGAATTGAGAAACGAAATACCTAATGATATGGATATTGAAGCTTTTGTCCAAGGCGCCATGTGCATATCCTATTCCGGCAGGTGTCTACTCAGCAATTTCATGGTTCAAAGGGACGCAAATAGAGGTGCCTGTGCACATCCCTGCAGATGGAAATACAGTCTTGTTGAAGAAAAACGACCAGGAGAATATTTTCCGGTAGAAGAAGATGATCGTGGTACTTATATTTTAAATTCCAGAGATTTATGTATGCTTGAGTACATCCCGGAACTTGTTGCCTCTGGAATCACTTCCTTCAAAATCGAAGGCAGAATGAAAAGTGCTTTTTATGCAGCCACAGTGGTTGGTGTTTATCGAAAAGCCATAAACTCTTATTTGGAAAACCCCGAAAAATATCATTTTAAAGAAGAATGGATGAAGGAATTAAAAAAGGTCAGCCATCGAGAATTCACAACCGGATTTTATTTTGACAAACCAACCGGAAATGACCAAAATTATCAAACCAGTGCTTATACCAGGGAGTATTCCTTTATAGGTGTTGTTAAATCCTATGATGAAATAACAAAAATGGCAGTGGTAGAGCAAAGAAATAAAATGAGTATTGGGGAAGAAATAGAAGTATTTGGCCCTTATACGGACTTCTTTAGTCAAAAACTAGATGTGCTTGAAAATGAAATTGGAGAGCCAATTCAATCTGCACCCCACCCCCAACAGATTATTAGAATCAAAATGATTCAACCCGTTAAAGAAGGTTTTCTTCTTAGAAAAGCTAAATGAATACAGGAGAATTTGAAATGACGAACACCCCAGATCCCAGTTTGCCTATTGGCTTGTTTTTAGTAATTATTATTTTACTTCTTGTTTTAAATGCTATTTTTGCAGCAATTAAAGCTTCTATTTCAACAATAAACAGGAATAAAATAAAACATCTTGCGCTAGAAGGGAACGGCAAAGCTAGATCATTAATGAAAATTCTTGATCACCCGGATAAGGTGCTAGCAAGTATACGAACATTGATTACAATGACTGGATTCATTGCAAGTGCTTTAACTGCAATTGGCATAGCAAATAGTCTTGGCAAGTACTTTATGGTTAAAAATATAATGTTTGGCTGGCAATTAGCGGTATTCATCAGTACTTTACTATTAGTTTATATTCATATTGTCTTCAGTGAACTATATCCAAGAAGGCTTGCTATTATTCATGCTGAGAGGATCGCACTGAATTTATCCAAACCCATATTACTTTTTACTAAACTGATTTCACCTTTTAACTGGTTATTATTGAAATCCGTAAATTTTCTCCTTCGAATAACGAAACAGAAAGTTGAAGTCGGAGTAGAAGAATTTTCTGAAGACGATGTCAAATCAATGCTTGATGTGGGTCAAGAAACGGGCGTGCTAAACGAACAGGGCAAGCGTATGATTAATAGTATTTTTGCTTTTGATGATAAGGTGGCATATGAAATTATGACACCAAGAACAGATGTGTTTTATATTGATGTAAACGACCCTTCAGAAGAATATTTAGAGGAACTTATGGAACTCAGATATTCCAGAATCCCCGTTTATGATGATGACTCGGATAATATTATTGGTATTATTAATATAAAAGATTATCTGATAAAAGCAAGAGAATTAGGATTTGAAAATGTTGATTTAAGGGAAATACTCAGGAAACCTTATTTTGTACCTGAAACAAAAAATCTTGAAACCCTATTTTTTGATTTACAGACATCAAAGCAACATATCGCTATTTTAATAGATGAGTATGGGGGTTTCTCCGGGATTGTAACCATGGAAGACCTTATTGAAGAAATTGTTGGTGACATTGATGATGAATATGACCAAATACAGAAAGAAATAGAAAAAATAGATGAGAGCACCTATAGAATAAGTGGGTTCATGTCACTAGATGATTTAAATGAGGAGCTTCATATTAGTTTGCACTCTGACAACAGTGAAACAATCGGCGGTTTAATCATTGATATTCTAGGAGAAATACCAAACGATGATGATCACGAGGAACGTATTATTGAATATAACAATTGTACATTCACCATTGAATCAATTAAGGAAAGAAGAATTGAAACAATTAAGCTTCATATCACCTCAAAAGAAAAAGAAGAAAGAAGGCAGGAAAGCATTCTTGATTAAATAAAAACAGAAGGTAGCCGTTCATTATTTTGAGCGGCTTTTTCATTGCTTTTTCTTGTATTTGCCATTAGATTTTGATATAATAAATATTTAATGCAATGAAGGAGAATTTATGAACAACGACAACGAAGAAAAGAATGGAACCGTTAAAATATCCGATGATGTTATAGCAATTTGTGCTTTGGATTCAGCAAGAGATGTGGCTGGTTTTCGCAATTTTGTTCGTAAAGGCATTAAAATTAATCAATCAGAGGAAGGTCTTTCAATGGATTTATATATTTTGGTGGATTACGGATTCAAAATCCCAGAGGTTGCATGGAACCTTCAAAACAAAGTAAAAACAGATATAGAAGGCGCTTTTGAATTAATCATAAATTCAATAAATATTCATGTACAAGGTGTACATTTTTTAGAGGAGGAATAGACATGGTTAGAGGAGAAGCTAGAGAACTGGTAATGAAATTAATATTTCAAATGGAAGCCCAGAATGATTACAGCCCCTATATTAGAGATAAATTTTATAAAGAGTATGCTGAAGGTGAGTCACAGAAAAAATATATGAATGGTCTCTTAAATTCAATTATTGAAAACAGAGATGTTATTGACAGTACAATAGACAAATATAGCACCAACTGGGAGATCAGCAGAATGGCCAAGGTTGATTTGGCTATCACCAGACTTGCTGTAGCAGAAATAATGATTCTTGAAGATGTCCCTGATTCTGTTGCTATTAATGAAGCAGTGAACATTGCAAAAAAATACAGCACAGAAGAGTCCAGTAAATTCATCAACGGGATTTTAGGTAAAATAGAGAAAGATAAAAATGCAAAATGATAGACACATTCTTGGCATAGATACAAGCAATTATAAAACTTCAGTAGCGGTTACTGACAGAAATGGGAATATAATTTGTGATTTTAGAGAACTTCTTCAGGTCAAGAAGGGAGATAAGGGATTAAGACAATCAGATGCCTTTTTTCAACACATAAAGATTCTCCCTGATTTAATTGAGAAAGTGATGTCCTCTGATGAATTTAAAAATATTGCAGCAGTTTCTGTATCTACAAAACCAAGGCCCTTGCTTGATTCTTATATGCCGGTGTTTAAAGCAGGAGAATCAATAGGAAAAAGCATTGCAGCCTCATTAGGCGTCAATTTATTCGGTTTTTCACATCAAGAAGGCCATATAGAAGCAGTGAAATATTATTCCCGATTAAAAAATGAAAATAATCTTTTATGCTTTCATTTATCAGGAGGAACCTGTGAATTATTAAAAATAGAAAACGGCGCAATTCAAATAATTGGTGGTTCAAAGGATATTTCTTTTGGTCAGTTGCTAGATCGAATCGGTGTTGGATTAGGTTTTGATTTCCCAGCAGGACAAGAATTAGATAAACTGGCAATTTCTTCTCAGAAAAGCAATATCATTAAAAAAATTGAATTACAGGGTCTGTATTTCAACTTATCCGGTATAGAAACAAAATCTTTAAGAAACCTGGAAACAGAGGGTCTTGTACCAGAAGTGTTTGAAAGAATTTCCGATTTACTTGTTAGACTCTCTTTAAAAGCGATGGAAGAAACCGGGCTTAATAATATTCTTTTTACCGGTGGCGTTGCTGAAAGTTTATTTATTAGAGATAGAATAGTGAAGAACGTTCATGGTACCATTGAATTTGGCGCGCAAAATTTATCTTCAGACAATGCAGTAGGTATTTCACTTCTAGGGGGGAAAGTTTATGGCAATGAAACCGATTAAAGTTTCCCAACTAAATGGGTATATAAAAAGAGTCCTCCAATCGGACCCTTTGTTAGGGAATGTATCAGTTATTGGAGAAGTTTCCAATCTAAAACATCATGGCAGTGGGCATATTTATTTCACGTTGAAAGATGAGCAGAGCAAAATCAATTGTTTTCTAGGGGCTGATATGCTGAAAGATATCCATTTTGAACTTGCTGAAGGAATGGAAATAACGGCAACCGGATATATTTATATTTACGAGCGAGGCGGTACATATTCTTTAAATATCAGAGATATTCAAGTTGAAGGAATAGGAAATCTAAGTGTAGCTTTTGAAAAACTAAAAGAGAAGCTGGCCAAAGAAGGTCTGTTTGACGAAAAAAAGAAGAAACCAATTCATTTCTTCCCTTATAATATAGCGGTCATCACCTCAGAAACTGGCGCGGCAGTGAAAGATATCATCAAAATTATTAAGAACAGGAATAATATTGTAAATGTGATGATTTATCCTGTCCTCGTTCAGGGTCCCAATGCAGCGGGTGAAATATCAGAAGCCATCTATAAGGTGAATCAACTGTACCCAGAGACCGATACGATCATCATAGGCAGAGGCGGTGGATCAATGGAAGAGCTTTGGGCTTTTAATGAAGAAATCGTGGCCAGAAGTATTTTTGCATCAAAAATACCTATCATTTCAGCGGTCGGCCATGAAATCGACTTTACAATTTCAGATTTTGTAGCTGATAAAAGAGCAGAAACCCCTACGGCTGCAGCTCAAATGGCTGTTCCAGATATAAAGGAATTAAAGGAATATATTATTTCAATGAAAGATTCCATTACCTACACGTTTAGTGATAAAATGAAATATTATGAGATGTCAATAATCCAGCACAATATAGAAACATTAAAAGCAGGTCTCATACTCAGAATAGACAATGCCATTTACAAATCAGAACATTTAAGCAATGATATTAAAAATAAGGTGCTATCGATTTTAAATGAGCACAAGAATACGATGGAAATGTCAAAACAGATGCTAGAATCATTAAATCCGAGAGAACTTCTGAAAAGGGGTTATGTGGTAATTACAGATAATAATGGCCTCATAAGGTCGTCAATAAAATATTTCAACAAAGGAGACAGTTTAACCGCATCATTTATAGATGGGTCGATGAATTGCCGTGTGGAAAAGATTAGGAGTGAAGATATTGGAGAAGGATAAAAAACTAACGTTTGAGGAAGCATTGAAACGATTAGAATCATCGGCAGATCAATTAAAAAAAGATGGTGTAACTTTAGAAGACGCAATGAAAAGCTATGAAGAAGGCATAAAGTACTATAAACAGTGTTCTGAGATATTGAACGATGCGAAGCAAAAAATAGAGATTATTTCTAATTAAGTAGTTTAGGAGAAAAATGATGGATAATATTGATTTTTACAAGTATAAAGATTTAGTAGAATTGCACATTTTGGATTTTTTGCCGGAAGTTGACCATAAAAGTATTACAGTATATGAAGCAATGCAATATAGTTTAAGTGCTGGCGGTAAAAGACTCAGACCTTCTTTACTATTGGCTGCCTGTGAATTCGCGGGAGGCGATATAAAGAATGCCATTCCATATGCCTGTGCCGCAGAATATATTCACACATATTCTCTGATACACGACGATTTGCCGGCAATGGATAATGATGAGATTAGAAGAGGCTTGCCTACCAATCATATAGTTTATGGAGAAGCAATAGCAATTCTGGCTGGTGATGGGCTCTTGACGTCTGCTTTTGAAGCCATGAACAAGGATATGCTTTTATATTTTGATAATGACGTGCAATTAAAAAGAAGAGTGAAGGCCTCCTATGAACTTGCCAAAGGCGCTGGATGCCGTGGAATGGTCGCTGGTCAGATTGCAGATATAGAAGCAGAAAACAAACAATGTTCAAAAGAGATGCTGGACTATATTAATATTAATAAAACAGCAGCACTTATTGTCGCTTCTATCCGAGCAGGTGCCCATTTAGGAGGCGCAAATGAAAAGATGTTAAGGGACTTAACCGATTATGCTGAGTTTTTAGGACTGGCTTTCCAAATTAAAGATGATATTTTGGACGTAACTGGCGTTGAAAAAGAACTGGGCAAAAAAACCGGCGTTGATATAAACAAACACAAATCCACCTATCCGGGTTGCTATGGACTTGAAACCTCAAAAGACAGGCTAAAAGAATTAACAGAAAACGCCATTGCAGTATTAGAACCTTATTATGATGAAGCTGAATTTTTCACAAACTTGGCCAATGAACTTGCCGTCCGAATAAAATAACCACTTGAAGGAGCAGCATAATGCTAACAAAAAAATTAACAGATTATAATTTCCCAGAAGATTTAAAGACAATGACTGAAAAGGAACTTGAACTTTTACCCTATGAAATCAGGGATTATTTAATAGAAAACGTTTCGAAAACTGGAGGACATCTAGCATCAAACTTGGGTGTTGTTGAATTGACAATTGCCTTACATAAAGTTTTTGAAAGCCCTACTGATAAAATAATTTGGGATGTTGGGCATCAATCTTACATCCATAAAATATTAACCGGTAGAGCTGCGGATTTGTGCACCATCAGGGCTTATGATGGCATCAGCGGATTTCCTAAAAGATATGAAAGCATTCATGACTGTTTTGAAACTGGTCATAGCAGTACTTCCATTTCTGCAGCAACAGGTTTTGCTGTGGCAAGAGATTTAGCTGGAGAAAAGCATGAAGTCATTGCAGTAATAGGCGATGGGGCACTTACAGGCGGACTTGCCTATGAAGGATTGAATAATGCTGGAGATTCAAAAGCAAAAATGATTGTCATTTTAAATGATAATGGCATGTCAATCAACAAAAGTACAGGCGCAATTGCAAAACATTTATCAAAACTTAGATTGTCAACAGGGTATCATGATTTCAAAAAACAATTGAAGAAAACGTTAAAAGGTATTCCAGGCGTTGGCGAAGGTCTTTATTCGGGCGCAGAACACCTGAGAGATTCCATTAAATATGCCCTTATACAAGGCGCTATATTTGAAGAGTTTGGTTTTAAATATATAGGGCCTATTGACGGACACAAATTAAATGATCTGATTGAAACCTTAACTTTGGCTAAAGAAATGGAAGGACCTGTCCTGATTCATATCTTGACAACAAAGGGAAAAGGGTACAAGAATGCTGAAAACAATCCGAATAAATTTCATGGCATTGGTCCTTTTAATCCAACAACGGGAGCTCAACTTGGTTCTTCAGTGGATCCATCTTTTTCTCAGATTTTCGGCAATAAAATAGTACAGTTGGCTACAAAGGACGATAAAATTGTTGTCGTTTGTGCTGCAATGACTGATGGAACTGGTTTAGAAAAATTCACGGTGAATTTTCCAGATAGAATATTTGATGTAGGCATCGCTGAAGCACATGCAGTTACTTTTGCAGCAGGTCTTGCGCAGGGAGGATTAAAACCAGTCGTTGCTATTTATTCCACCTTTCTTCAAAGAGCATATGATCAGATTCTAATGGATGTATGCCTTCAAAACCTACCAGTTATATTTGCTATAGACAGGGCAGGCAATGTGGGACAGGATGGAGAAACCCATCACGGCATATTTGATTTATCCTATCTGGAGCATATGCCGAATCTAACAATACTTGCACCAAAGGATGGTCGGGAATTGTCAGAAATGATGGAATATGCAATCAGCCTCAACGGACCTTGTGCCATCAGATATCCAAGGGGAACTGCCTCCGATGTGACAATCGGTCAAACCAAAGGATCGGATGTGGAAATCTGGGCAGTTGGGAAAATGGTTTCAATAGGAAACAAGGCTTGTGAATTATTGAAGGAAATGGGCATAGATGCCGGGATCATCAACGTAAAAAGAATTAAACCTTTAGATCAGGCAGGGATTATCGCCGCCACAAAAAGGGTGAAACATATTGTAACACTTGAAGATAATTCAGTGATCGGTGGATTTGGACAGCAGCTCAGCAGTTTATTACTTGAAAAAGGGATTCTAGATGTCAAAGTGACGACTATTGGATGGCCAGATAAATTTATTGAGCATGGCAGTATAGATGAACTTTTTGAGAAATATGAGCTTGACGCCAAAGGCGTTGCTGAAAGGATAAGGAGAGCAGTTGAAAGATAGACTAGATGTCATATTATTTAATAAAGGACTTTTCCAGTCTAGAGAAAGAGCAAAAGCAGCCATCATGGCAGGGATAGTTTACGTAGACGGGCAAAGAGTGGACAAAGCAGGAACCTCTGTTGATGATCTGCAAGATTTTTTTATTAAAGAAAACTTGTGCCCCTACGTTAGTCGAGGTGGATTAAAGCTTAAAAAAGCACTTGCACAGTTTGGGTTTTCTTTAGAAGGAGTTACAGCCGTTGATATCGGGGCTTCAACCGGTGGCTTTACAGACTGTATGCTTCAAAACGGAGCAAAAAAAGTGTATGCCATTGATGTCGGTTATGGTCAGCTTGACTATAAATTAAGAATTGATCCGAGAGTCGTCAATATGGAAAAAGTGAATATTCGATATTTGGATACCGAAAAAATAGATCATGAAGTTGACTTTATAAGCATTGATGTTTCATTTATATCACTCAAACTTGTTTTCCCCATTGCCGCAAGGCTTTTAAATGAAAATGGTGAGTTGGTTTGCCTAGTTAAACCACAGTTTGAAGCTGGCAGAGAGCAGGTCGGAAAGAAAGGTATTGTAAGAGATATAAATGTTCATAGAGAAGTACTCAGCAATGTTATAACTTATGCAGAAAGCAATGGTCTTTATCCAATTGGTTTAACCTTTTCACCGGTAACTGGCGCAAAAGGAAACATTGAATACTTATTATTTTTACAAAAAAGCAAATCTGACAACTTTGATGCAGCGAAAATAATTAACAACATTGTTGCTGATTCTCATGAAGAATTAGATAAGCAATAGTATTTATATATTTAGGAGAAATAAAATGAAATTATCAAACAGAATACTAGGAATGAGCCATTCACCAATTCGTAAATTTTATGTTTATGCAAATAAAGCAAAGGCTCAAGGAAAAAAAGTGTATTATTTGAATATTGGACAGCCAGACATTAAAACACCAAAAGTATTTATGGAAGCCATCAGGAATTTTGAGCCAGATGTTCTTGAATATGCTCCTTCAGAAGGAATTCCAGAATTAATTGATGCAGTGATTAACTACTATAAAAGGCATGATATTGATTATGTTAAAGATAATGTATTAATTACCAACGGGGGAAGTGAGGCGTTGATTTTCATCATGACCTGTCTACTTGATCCTGGAGATGAAGTGATTATTCCCGAACCTTATTACTCAAATTATGTAACTTTTATATCTATGGCTGACGGCGTTGTCAAGCCGTTGACAACAACTGCAGAAAATGGATATCATTTTGCAAATAAAGAAGGAATAGAAGCAGTTATTACGCCTAAAACCAAAGCCTTTGTCATTACAAATCCTGGGAACCCAACAGGTACCGTTTTAACGATAGAAGAAATGAGAATGATTTGTGATTTGGCTATAAAATACGATTTCTATATAATTGCGGACGAAGTTTATAGGGAATTTGTGTATGATGGGAAGGAAATGACAAGTTTTGGACAGTATGAGGATGTTGCCGACAGGGTGGTTATCGTTGATAGTATATCAAAGAGATTTAGTGCCTGTGGCGCCAGAGTAGGATCTATTTTAACAAAAAATTGTGAGCTTTACAGCAACATGCTTAAATTGGCACAAGGAAGGCTTTCTTGTCCTATGTTAGACCAGGTTGGCGCAACAGCATTATATAATTTAGATCCCTCCTATTTTAATGAAGTCAAGGTGGAATATGAACATAGAAGGAATGTTGTTTATGATGAATTGTCCAAAATTGAAGGAATCATCTGCGAAAAACCTAGTGGTGCTTTCTATATTACCTGTAAACTGCCTGTTGATGATGCTGAAGATTTATTAATATGGATGTTAGAAAACTTTGATGATAAGGGTGAGACAGTGATGTTTGCACCGGCTGAAGGATTTTATGCCACGCCAGGACTTGGAAGAAGTGAAATAAGAATAGCCTATGTTCTTCATGAGGCAGATATGCTAAGAGGTATTGAAATAATAAGATTAGGGCTAGAGGCTTATCAAAAAAGATAAAAGGATTTTAATATGGAATTATCCCCTATGATGAAACAGTATATGAGTATAAAAGAACAGTATAAGGATTGTATACTGTTCTTTCGTCTTGGAGATTTTTATGAAATGTTTTTTGAAGATGCCATTATTGCTTCTAAAGAAATGGAAATCACCCTAACAGGTAAAAATTGCGGACAAGAGGAACGAGCCCCTATGTGTGGCGTTCCTTTTCATTCCTCTGATGTATATATTGCAAAGCTTATTGAAAAAGGGTATAAAGTGGCAATCTGTGAACAGACAGAAGACCCTTCCACCGCAAAGGGTATCGTAAAACGAGAAGTGGTACAGGTGATCACCCCAGGTACTGTGATCAGTCAGACCATGTTAAATGAAAAAGAAAATAACTATTTGGCTTCCGTATTTATTGACGGCAAAGGGGCGGGGTTATCCTACTGCGATATTTCAACCGGAGAACTACGGGTTACCGACATTAATGAATTTGATACAATCGATACAATTATTAACCAATTGGTCAGAATAAAACCAAAGGAAATTATTATCAACACCTCCGCAGAAAAAATCTGCAGTATTGAGGAAATCAAACTTCTTACAGATTCCTATGTGAATGTTTTAGCGGATTCCTATTATGTCAATGGTTCGGCGAATGATGCCATACTTCGGCAATTTCATGTCAAATCAATCATTGGGATCGGAATGAGAGAATGCGAAGTAGCAGTAAATGCTCTTGGCGCACTGCTTTCATATCTTTTTGAAACTCGGAAACAAAGCTTGAGTCATATAACGCAAATAAGTTATTATGATATTGGCAGTTATATGTGTCTTGATAAGGCCACTATAAAAAATTTAGAACTGACCGAAACCCTTTATGAAAAGAAAATCTTGGGATCATTGTTAGGAATTCTTGACAAGACGCATACAGCAATGGGGTCTAGAAAGCTAAAGCAATGGATCAAAGAACCTTTAAATAAGGCCCCTGACATCCAGAAAAGGCTTGACGCCGTGGAAACTCTTGTTGATGACATTATCTTAAGAAACAATATTAAAGAGGGTTTAAAGCGAATATATGACCTTGAAAGATTGGTTGGCAGAGTTTCCTTTGGCAACACAAACGGCAAAGATCTGATTGCTTTAAAAAATTCAATTTCAATACTTCCTGAAATTAAAAGCGATCTTAAAAATTGCGGAAATGACTTTCTTGAAGAAATTGAAAATAATATTTTTCCCCTCGACGAAATTTATCAGATCATTCACACGTCAATCGTCGATGAACCTGGTTTTACCATTAAAGAAGGTGGGATCATCAAGTCTGGTTATTCGGAGGAATTGGATGCCCTTAAATTTTCTATTAAAGATGGTCAAAACTGGATTGCCGGATTGGAAAACATTGAAAAAGAAAGAACTGGAATTAAAAACTTAAAAGTTGGATTTAATAAAGTATTTGGATTTTATATTGAAATCACAAAATCCAATTATGATCTGACGCCAGAAAACTATATTAGAAAACAAACGCTTGCCAACTGTGAAAGATTTATTACCCCTGAATTGAAAGAGATGGAAAGTCTCGTTTTAAATGCTGAAGCAAAAATAAATCAATTGGAATATGAGATATTTTTAACTGTCCGGAGTTTTGTTCAGGATTACATTAGTGACATTCAAACGACTTCACAGGCCATTGCTATGTTGGATGCCCTTGTTTCTTTTGCTGAGGTCAGTGGAAAATGTTCATATGTTAAGCCTAAAATAAATACAGGGGATAAACTAATTATTGAAAAGGGTAGACACCCAGTTATTGAACAGATTATAAAAAATGGTGTGTTTGTGTCTAATAATACTTATGTCGATTGTGATTCATCCAGCTTACTGCTCATTACAGGGCCGAACATGGCAGGAAAATCAACTTATATGCGTCAAACCGCCTTGATTGTTTTGATGGCACAAATAGGATGTTTTGTCCCTTGTGCATCGGCAGAAATCGGTATCGTTGATCGAATTTATACCCGAATTGGTGCTTCTGATAATTTAACGCAAGGGCAAAGCACTTTTTACGTTGAAATGAGCGAACTGGCTTACATTTTAAATACCTCAACAGAAAAAAGCCTGATTATATTAGATGAAATAGGTCGGGGCACCAGCACTTATGATGGGTTATCCATCGCCTGGGCTGTTGTGGAGTATCTCTGTCATAAACAAAAGGGAACGAGAACATTATTTGCTACCCATTACCATGAGTTGACTGGACTAGAGACCACCATGAAGGGCCTTAAAAACCTTAATGTGGAGGTTTCAGAGGAAAATGGTAACATTGTCTTTCTTCATAAAATAATCGAAGGAAGCGCCAGCAGAAGTTATGGAATTCATGTGGCAAAACTGGCTGGCGTGCCAAAAGCAGTTTTAGAAGCTGCAGAATTCAAGCTGTTGGAATTGGAAGCAGGGGTGTTTGAAAACAAACTAAAATCAGAAACATCAAAAGGGCACCTTGATTTATATGAAACTGACAAAATGGAACAACCAATACAGCTTTCATTTTTTGAATCCATTGATGATCCCCTTGTTCAAAGAATTAAGTCTTTGAATTTAATGGAAATAACCCCATCTGATGCCATTAAAATATTGGAAGAATTAAAGGCGGCTACAAAATGATCAAACTTTTAGATAAACTTGGTGCTGACAAAATAGCAGCTGGGGAGGTGGTTGACAGACCTCTCTCAATTGTCAAAGAATTAGTTGAAAATTCAATAGATGCAGGCGCTTCTCATATCACAGTAGAGATTAAAAATGGTGGGAAATC